>JAZOQJ010000026.1:0-2801 GCA_045655985.1 Clostridia bacterium
TATCGTATTGATACTCTTTTTTTATCTTTATTATGTTGAAAAATTTTAATCTTCATAAATCACGGCTAAAACCATTGGTCTACGCTTTGTTTTTTTATAGAAGAAGTTTGCAACAAAACGCCTAATATCGTCACGAAGAACGGCAATATCAATTAAATTATATTGTTTTACCATTTCTCTAATTTGTAGTTTTGCTTCTTTAATTAAATCTTCCGCCTCATTTGAGTAAACCAACCCACGAGATATAATATCTGGTCCGTCAACAATTTCTTGAGTTTGCCTATCAACAGTCATAACAACAACTGCAACGCCGTCTTCGGCTAGTTGTTTTCTATCCCTTAAAACAGGGCTTTGTAATTCACCAAGACCTAGTCCGTCAACGAGTTGTTGACCTGCAGGAATCCTGCCTGTTATTTTAATTGCACGGTTATCAAGTTCAATACGTGAGCCAATGTCAGCAAGGATTACATTTCTTTCCTCCACACCCATAGAAACAGCAAGTTCTTTATGAATTATTTGGTGCCTATATTCGCCATGAACAGGAATGAAAAATTTAGGCTTAATTAGTGAATGCACAACTTTTAACTCATCTCTTTTAGCGTGACCAGATGTATGAACATCAGCAAGAGTTGAATAAACAACAGTACAGCCAAGTTTATAAAGATTGTTAATAACATTATTGCACATTTTTTCATTACCTGGAATTGGGGATGCACTTATAATTACGCAGTCGTTCTCACCAAGTTTAACTTTTTGGAAATCACCAGTACTCATCCTAGAAAGCGCAGAAAGTGGTTCACCTTGAGAACCTGTTGAAATTACTAAAACTTCCTCATCTTTATAATGATTAATTCGGTCAATATCAATAAAAATATCTCTGTTAAACTTAAGTTCACCAATTTTATAAGCAGTTTCAGTAACGTTTACCATGCTTCTTCCTGTAAAAGTAACTTTCCTACCATATTTTTCCGCTAAATTTAATAATTGTTGAAGACGGTGAATATTACTTGCAAAGGTAGATACTACAATTCTTTTTGAAGCGTTCTTTTTAAATAGTTCGTCAAGCGTTTTACCAACCTGACTTTCACTCATTGAAACACCTTCTTTTTCAACGTTTGTACTTTCACACATAAATAAAAGTACGCCTTGTTTACCAAGTTCAGCAAACCTTTGAAGATTTGTAAGTTTTCCGTCAATTGGCGTAAAGTCAAGTTTAAAGTCCCCAGTATGAACAACCATCCCGACAGGTGTTTTAATTGCTAAGGCCATTGAACCTGCTATAGAGTGGCACACATGAATAAATTCTATATTAAAACAACCAAGTTTAATGTTTTGACCTTCTTTAACATTAATAAGTTTTGGTTTTAAATTTTTAAATTCATTAAGTTTGTTTTGAATTAGCGCTAAAGCAAGGCGTGAACCGTAAATTGGAACATTAATATCCTTAACAACATAAGGAACTGCTCCAATATGGTCCTCATGACCATGAGTTATTACTATACCTCTTACCCTTGATTTATTTTTAACCAAATATTCAGTATCAGGAACAACCAGGTCAATACCTAGCATATCCTCGCCATATGGGAATGTTGCACCACAGTCAATTACTATAATATCCTCGCCATACTCTAAGGCCATCATGTTTTTACCAATTTCGCCCACACCACCTAAAAACATAACTTTAAGCGTTTTTCTTTTAGAAGAATTATCAGAGTTTTTGTTTTGTTTTTTTATATTTTTTTGAGTTTTTCCGCCACCTACGCTTACCACGTTTAAACTTTGAGCATCAGTATTAACTTTTTTTATCCTCATAGTTTTAGGAGCTATCTTTTTTACTTCGTTTTTTACATTTTCGTTTTCCATTTTTTACTCTCCTTTTATTATTTTTGCAACAAAACTAAAGGGCAATAAATGCTCTTAAAATTTTGTAAATTATTAATGTAAAATATAATTATATAATATTTTTTGCTTTAGATATTCTATCTTGTTGTTCAAGTTTTTTAGTGTCAACAATTGTATTTTGATCAGTGTAATACCTCATTCCGTTTGATGAATAAAACATTGTTAACCCAAATATAACGACAACAATATTTGAAAGTGGCAATGTAATAAATAAGCCTACCCCATATGTATATGATAAGGCAAACAAATTAACAGCAATTAGGCAGGTTACTATCGCAATAGCAGTACTAAATGTACGCCAAAACCTACGGCTTAATGCTTTTAGCCCTTTTAAAAAACCTGAAATAGCGCCTACATCATGCACAGCGATTGCAGGAAGCCATCCACTAAAAATAGTAATTAATAAACTAAATAAAATAATTATTAAAAGTGTTGTTGTAAATAATGCTAGTAGCACCGACACCGAAATTAATGCCCCATATATTTTAAGACTTAAAAGAACTATGCCTGTTATAATAGGCAAACAAACAATAGTCCTAAAAAATTGAACTGCCATAGACTTTACAATACTAGAAACATACGTATTTACATAGCCAAATTTAGCACATGAGGACATATAACCACTTAAAACATTAGTTGTTGCCAAATCAGACAAACCTAATAAATAAAACAAAGCAACACCAAAGCCACCAAAAATTAGAACCGCTTCAAGTAGTAAGCCGTTTTGGGTTAAAATATCCCTTAAACTACTAAGTACCGATGACGCTGCGTTGTAAATGTTTACAAAACTAACATCAAATAATAAACTAGAGACAGAATTTTTTACTCCAGCAAAAAAACCATTATTAATTAGTGTGTTTATTATATGCCAACCTGCGACAGATGTCAAGCCCAAAACT
>JAZOQJ010000027.1:0-14334 GCA_045655985.1 Clostridia bacterium
CCATAATATATCTAATTTCTTATAATTATATAATATATATTAAAAAAAAACAAGTGTAATTTACATAAAAACTTTTTGGCAAGATAAACTAACTACATGAAATTTGTTAAAAAAATATTAAAAACCACCCTTATTGTTTCATTAATTGCGTTTACACTCATTTGTCTTTTAATAGGGACATATTTAATTCATCTTAATAAAAACTTACACCTTAACAATGATTTATTACAAAATAGCACGCAAGTAGTAAGTGTATTTAATGCTCAAAACGAACAAATTATCCCTAATAGTGTACATAAAATTAATTACTCTGAATTAAACCCATACACAATAGACGCATTTATAAGTATTGAAGATAAAGGTTTTTATAAACACCATGGATTAAATTATAAAAGAATAGCTAAAGCACTTATCAAAAACATTAAAGCAAAAAATTTTATTGAAGGCGCAAGTACCATAAGTCAACAACTTATTAAAAATACTCATTTAAGTCAAGAAAAAACTATTAATCGTAAACTTAACGAACTAATACTCACTAAAAAACTAGAAAAAAACTACACTAAAGATGAAATTATGGAAAATTATTTAAATGTAATTTATTTTGGCAACAACTCATATGGCTTAGAGCAAGCCTCTAAAAATTATTTTAACAAAAACGCTTGTGATTTAACTATAAGTGAAAGTGCCACCCTTGCAGGTTTAATTAAAAGTCCAAAAACATATAGCCCAATTTACAATAAGGAAAATTGCTTAAAAAGACGAAACTTAGTTTTGCGCGAAATGTTTAAAGATAAAAAAATAACAAAAGAAGAGTTTGAAATTGCGATAAATCAAGACCTTATTTTGCACCTTGAAAGAACTCCTGATACAAACAAACATTACTTTAATGGAGCGATTGGTGAAGCCTCGCAAATACTTAACTTGTCTGAAAAAGATTTAATGCAAGGGGGATATTTAATTTTTACTTATCAAGATACAATGGTACAAAAATCACTTCAAAATGCAGTTGACAATAAAAATCATTACGAGCAAAATAAATTTGGAAATACCGCCGATAGTGCCGCTATTGTTATAGACAACGAAACCGGCGCTATAATAGCGTTAGGTGGGAAAAGTGATTATGATATAGTAAATATGCGCCGAAGCCCAGCAAGCGCCATAAAACCAATGTTAGTCTTCGCTCCCGCACTAGAAAACGGAAGCATTAACACCTTAACTCCAATTTTAGATGAAAAAACTGATTTTAATGGGTATTCTCCTCAAAATGTTGGGGGATATTACGGATATGTAAGCCCACAAAAAGCTTTGGAAAAAAGTTTAAATATACCTGCAGTTAAAATATTAAAGTCAAATGGCATAAAAAATTCTATAAATTTTGCTAAAAAAGCAGGCTTTAAGTTTAGTGAAAGTGATAACAACTTATCTATAGCTTTAGGCTGTTTATCAAATGGTGTGAGTTTAAGTGAATTATGTGGTAGTTACTCAACATTTGCAAACGGAGGCGAATATATTAAGCCAAAGTTTGTAAGAAAAATTTGCAAGCCTAATGGGGAAGTAATATATAGCGCCACTATTAAAAAAGAAAAAATAATGAGTAGTGCTACTGCATATTTAATGACACAAATGCTAATTAATAGTGTTAAAAACGGTACGAGCAAGATGTTAAATACATTGCCTTATGAAATCGCTGGAAAAACAGGAACTGTCGGCATTAAAAACACAAATTTAAATACAGACGCAATAAGTACTGCATATACAAGTAAGCACACATTTGTATCATGGCTATTAAATCCAACAGGAAATAAAGAATATAACTTAGAAGGAAGCAATAATGGTGGCACATATGCTTCACGTATGTTAAAAGAAATTATTGAAGGCACATATCAAAATACGACACCATGCAACTTTGCACAGCCACAAGATATAGTATTTATTGATATTGACATTAACACACTAAACAACGAACATAAAGTTGAAAAAGCAAGTAAAAACACACCTCAAAAAGACATCATTTCGGCACCATTTAATATTAAATTCACACCGACAAAAACAAGCAAAAACTATTTAGAAATAAAGAGTATAAATTTAAAAGGAAACTTAAATAACTCTTTCCCTTCTTTAAGTTTTGAAACGAGTAAACTATATAAATATGATATTTATAGATTGCAGGAAGACACGTTAACCCATTTAAAAACAATAGATAATAGTAGTAGCGTTTTTGAATATATTGACACCTCAACAAAGCCAAACAATTTTTATTCTTACTATGTTGTAGCAAATAAAATAAATAATGAAAAACCAACCATAACTTTTACTGATATCAATTCATTTAATCATTCAAAAATTTTTAATACAAAAAAAGAAAACGATGCACTAAAAAGCAACATCGTTAAAATTTATACTAAAAATTAAAACTTATTATTAAAAGCATTGACAACTACTTTTTGAATATCAATGTTTTTGTTTTGATTTATTTTTGAAAGATATGCAATATATTCAATATTTCCATCCCCACCTTTTATAGGTGAAAAATCAAGTCCTTGCACATAGTAACCATGTAAATTAAACATATTTATAGTAGTCGTTAAAATTTGTTCATGAATTTTAGCATTTAATATAACCCCCTTATATTTTTTAGCAATTTCCTTGCCACATTCAAATTGAGGTTTTATTAAACACATTATTTCAAAGTTGTTATTTTCGTTATTAATACGTTCAAAGATTTTACTGATTGATATAAAAGACACATCTGTAACAATAATATCTACACCTTGAAAGATTTCTGATAAAGCGTCTTTTATATTAGTGTTTTCAAATAAAGTGACCCTTTTATCACTTCTTAATTTTGGATGCAGTAAATTTGTTCCAACATCTATTGCTATAACCTTTTTTGCGCCATTTTGTAAAGCACAATCAGTAAACCCACCCGTAGAAGAGCCGATATCCATAACAACTTTATCTTTAAAATTTATATCAAAAGCTTTTATTGCTTTTTCTAATTTAAATCCCCCACGAGACACATACTTAAATACTTCATTTTCTGTAATGTTTAGTATATCTTCTTCACCAACTTGAGCACTAACTTTATTTAAAACCTTTCCATTTTTTAAAACCAAGCCCTTTTTTATAAGTTCTTGAGCCTTTGTCCTAGAATCTACTAAATTACGACTTAGTAGTTCTTTGTCTAGTCTTGCCACTTATGTCCCCCACTTTATTTGTCTTTTTACTTGTTTTGTTGTTTGTACTACTATTTAAACTCTTAGTTTTATTAAGTGTTTTTTGTGTTGATTTATTTATTTGTTTTAAATATTTATTTTCAATAGCAATTTGATTATAATCTATTTCTTCAAAGTTTCCCACGATTTCTTTTACCTTATGCGAATAAACAAACGCCTTAGGGTCAATACTTGATACAATATTTTTTAAGTCCCTTGCCTGAAAACCACTTACAACACAAACAATCATTTTACTATTACTATTTGAGTACATTCCTTTAGTTTCAAGTTTAGTACAACCTCTTTTTAAATATTTCATTAAAGCAAAACTTATCTGTTCGTGTTTAGTCGTAATAATATTATACGCTAGTGGTACTTTATAATTTTCATTAATAAAATCAAGAGCAAAAGTGCTAATTACAACGGCTATTAAAGTATAAGGCAATAAATTTAAACCATTAGAAAACACTATAGTTTGAAGAAGTAATACACAAATATCAACTATACGCAAAACGCCGCCGATTGTTATTTTCTTTGTTTTGTGGCAAATAATACAAGCAAGCATATCACCACCGCCTGTAGAACCACCAAACCTAACGGCAATTCCAACACCAATGCCTACAAGCAAACCACCATAAAGCGACGCAATTATTAAATCAAGCTCAAAATAATTTGGTATAAGTTCAAAAACTTGCATTGACAACGTAAAAGACAAAATCCCAATAGCCGCTTTAAATGAAAATTTAGGTCCTAAAATTTTATAACTAAATAAAAATAATATAATATTCAAAATAAGATAAATCACAGGGGTTGATAAAAATTTTACCTCGGCTTTTGTTAAAAGATAATTAATTACCATTGAAAGCCCTGAAAAGCCACCTGTGGATAAATGATTTGCTTCCAAAAAAAATATAAAGCCAAAGCCTAATATAAAACAGCCTAAGACAATCATTGCCAATTCATAAGTAAACCGTAAGTTTCTTAAAGTTTTTCTTCTCATAATTTTACCTTTTTATTAATTTATTAAATAAATTATAACACAAAAATAAATTTTTACAAATTTAATTTCAACAAATAAAAAAACACCCTATAAAAGGTGTATATTTACACAATTTTCTACTTCAAAATTTGTTCTAATTTTTGTATAACTAGTTGGTCTTTTGGGCGATTTAGTGCCTTTTTAACTTTTAAAACGTCTTTTAAATTCAAAAACTTAAAGCCATTAATTTCAACCGTTTCTGCACCTTCTTCGTATAAGTTAGGGCTAATTTCAAACATGTCAAAATATTTAATTTCCGCATTAAAAGCACCTATTTTTATTGGCCAATTAATTGTTTTATAATAGTCTTCATTGCACACTAAATCTATATCGCCCGTACTTTCTATAATATTTTGAGCAACTAGCGAAGCGCCAGAAATTACTACATATCTACCCTTATCTAAATTAAGTTCAATAAGTTTTTTAAAAATTTCACTTTTGTTCATATTTTAATCATTTACAAGTTTGCTTAAACAACACTCTCTATTTATTTTACTATTTCAGTTTAGTTGGTTATGCAAGCAGATATTTTTTGCAAAGTTTCTATATTTTTCTTGCAAGGCTTCTTCTTTTTTAACCTTGTTAATTCTTCTTTTGTTAAAGTAAATGTATGGCCTGGCACTGCATCAACTACTTCAAATTGAACATTTCTTTTTTCCATAAATATCTTAATTTTTTGAATTGGCGCAGAGAGAGGGGCGACTGCGTTAAGAAAATATGCTAGTAGCATATTTTTAGCACAAAGCGGGAGTAAGCATCGCTTACGGTCTGGCCGACAGGATGAACCCGTGGGGTTCAAATCCCAACGTTAAAATATTTATTTTGGCGCAGAGAGAGGGATTTGAACCCTCGATACCTTGCGGTATACCAGTTTTCGAGACTAGCACGTTCAACCACTCCGACATCTCTGCAAAATAGTAAGATTAATCTTACAAAAACAAGTTTATTCTTTTTTATCAAAATTGTCAAGCAAACATATAAATATAAAATAAAAAAAACACGAATTAATCGTGATTTTTAAAACTTTATTAAGGTAGTTTTCTTTCTAAACTTTCTTGTAAGTATTGTTCTTGTTCGTCAGTTGTTCGGTATAGGCCGCTACTTAAACGAACATTACTCCTAACCCTTTTATTTTCTTTTTTAGAGCAAAATTGAACTCTCTTTTCAAAAATATTATCTAACAAAAAGTCTACCGTTCTTTTTTTAGGGCTATATAAATCTTCCGCCTTAAATATATCACCCCTTATTTTATTTAATTCTTCTTCGCTAACTAAAACTTTTTTAACTTGGGTTACAGGCACAACAAAACCTCTTGTAGAAATACGCTCGCCATCATAACTACAATACGCACTAAACCTTAACATTTCGGCTATACCTTTATCTTCACAATAATACTTTGCCTTTCTTCTTGTATCTTCAAAATAATACAATTCATAAAACACTACTTTTTTCATAAATATTCCTCTTTGCTTTGTAAAATACAACCATTAAAAATAAATTTAAACATAAATTGGTTTAAAATTTATCCACTAAATGAAAACCAAAAAAACACATATTTATCTTCTGTTTCAATAAGCAACGCTTTCTCGTGCCCTTCAAACTTTGCAATATGATAAACATTTTTAAATGGTCCCAACATTAAATCAACTGCAATTTCATCAAGTACCATATTTATAAATTCAATATCATATTCAGATGCGGGTTCATAAATAAGGTTGCTAGACATTTCATCACAATAGGTGTCGTAATAGCCAAACTTACATATATGTTCTAAAGCTTTATGTACAAAATCATATTTTGATGCATGTTCATTTTTTTGCGCAAACCCCAAAATAAGTTCTGATTCTCCCATAAAATTCTCCAAGCAGTCCATTCCAAAATATATAGCAAACATTATGTTATCTCCTTATAAATTCTTCTTTATATAGTTAATTATAACTCACTTTCTTTAAAATTAGAATATTTTTAATAAAAATAATACAATTCATAAAACACTACTTTTTTCATAAATTTTCCCCTTGTTTTGTAAAAATCGCCATAATGGCGATTTCTGATATATTTTAATTGTCAATTGTTTCATTTACACTTTCAATAGCTATATTTTCTTTTACTTTTAAAGCCTTTTTATTTTTAATCATTTCAAGCAATGTTAAAATAAAACATACAACTCCTAAAGCAATAATTGCAAAATAAATTAATGCTGCTAGTGACGGTAAAACTAAAATTAGCATTGCTACATTTAAAAGGGTAAAAATACAGACTATTGATAAAAATGTAATAAGTATTCCGCTTTTCCCTTTTTTAGCACAAATAAGGCTAATAATTGAAACGACAACATTAATAATTGCAATAGCAATTAAACACCAAAGAAGAATGGTTATTATTTTTAATCGTATGTTTTCATTTGCACTATTAGACGCCTCATTTAAATCACGCGCAATTGCAAAAATAATCAGCATTGGAAAATTTAAAAACAATGACCCTATACTTAACACAATATTTAAAACAGAACTTATAATTGTATTTTTTGTTTTCATAATTAGTCCCTCCTAAAATTAATATACCACATATATTTTATTAAATGCAAGAACTTTTTGTTGCATCTATAAATTATTATTTTTTAAAAAACAATAAAAATTTAAGTGAAGAGTGCCAAATAAAAAAATCCGCGCCTTTCGGCTCAGATTAATTATATTTGGTGCGGACAACAGGACTTGAACCTGCACAAGAAATTCTCACAAGCACCTCAAGCTTGCGTGTCTGCCATTCCACCATGTCCGCAAGTGGAGCAAATGATGGGAATCGAACCCACGTATTAAGCTTGGGAAGCTCACATTCTACCATTGAATTACATTTGCGTTTTTACAAGTAAAATTTTAGCATATTTAAAAATTAATTACAAGTTAACAAAAAAATTTATAGCAAAAAAAAGGTTTTTTGTGGGTTACCACAAAAAACACAAAAAATAAAAGGGGGTGGACTAAAGAAAATAATTAATTTATACGCAATTATAGATTAGTAAATATGAATTATAAATTATTGGGAGGGCGCCCAATTTTTCCTTAACCCATCTTTAATATAACACCCATAAATTTTTTTTGCAATACCTTTTTTCAAAAAAAATTTTTAAAGTTAATTTGGCAATTAAAAAATGGCTAATTTTAGCCAAATTTTTATTAAATTTTTTTTAAGTTACTAACTCGAGGCATTATATTTGCCCTTATTTCAGTTTTACTGTATATCTTAATAAGTTACTTAATTTCCCTTACAAAGTTTTTCTATCTTCTAGGGCTTTTGAAAGAGTAACCTCATCCTGATATTCAATATCTGAGCCCATTGATATACCTTGCGCTAGCCTACTCACTTTAACGCCAAGTGGTTTTAACAAGTTTGCGAGATAAAGGCTAGTTGCTTCGCCTTCTACATCCGAATTAAGAGCCATAACAACTTCCTGTATGCCCTCTACCGAAATTCTTGCCAAAAGTTCTTTAATGCGTATATCATTAGGGCCTTTCCCTTCTAAGGGATTAAGTGTACCATGCAAAACATGATAAGTACCTTCATAATTTTTAACTTTTTCTAAAGCTAAAATATCTTTAGGCTCTTTAACAACTATTACCATAGAACTTTGACGTTCTTCACAAATTGGGCAAAGCTCTTTTTCACACCAATTGCCACACCTTGTACAATAATGAATATTGCGTTTAACGTTTAAAAGGTTTTCAGCAAAATCTTGAACATCTTGCTCGTTCATATTTATTATTGAATAAGCATACCTTAAAGCAGTTTTTGAGCCAACTGTTGGCAGTTTGCTAAAGGAGTTTGCCAGCTTTTCCATACTTTCTATATTTGCCATATTTTTATTTCCTTCGCGATTCGCGACCATTTATAAAAGTCACGCACCTAATATTGCTAGCCGATTATTTAGCTACAACAATTTTGTTTCCCTTTTTGCGTTTTAAAAAATTACATTAATCCACCAAGATTGCCCATAGCGCTATTCTTTTTTTCAGTAACTTGATTAATACAATCATTTACAGCAGCCTTAACCATATCTTCAAGCATTTCAATGTCATCTGGGTCAACTGCCTCTGGTTTAATTTTAATTGAGTTTAATACGTATTCGCCTGTCATTTCAACTTGAACCATGCCACCAGCAACGCTAGAGGTAACCACACAAGTTTTTAATTCTTCTTGTTTTGCAAGCATTTCTTCTTGCATTTTTTGTGCTTGTTTCATTAATGACTGCATATTCATACCGCCACCAAAACCGCCACCATTATATCCACCAAATTTTGCCATATCTTTAAAATCTCCTTAAAATATTAATTTTCAATAATTTTTAGTTTATCACCAAAAATTTCTTTTAGTCTTTTAACTTTATCTGTTGTTTGTACAGCGCTTATTACAACACTTACATTTACACCATTTTGTGCAAGTATGTTTTTTATGTCGCTCGCTTTTTCGTTTAATACATCAAAATTTGTATTTTCCACAAAAATATTTAGTGTATTATCTAATAGTTTAACCTCTACAACTTCCCTACACACTGCATACATTAAATTGTTTTTATTTGTCCTATAGTGTTTAAGCACTACTCCAAATAATTTATCAGCATCGGTAAAGTGAGTATTTTGCGTAATAGGTTCTTCTTTTATTTCATTATTAATTTGCTGTATTTTTTGTTCCTGCCTATTTATAATAGTTGAATTATTTAAATCAGGTGCGCTTTGAACTTTAGGTTGAGGTGCTATAGACCCTACTTCAAATAATGTTTCAAGTTTTTCTATCCTCTTTTCCAAGTTTTCAAAACTAATATATTCATAAACAGCTCCCAAAATTGTGCTTTCAACCAAAATTTCAGGATTCAGGGCAAATTTAAGTTCCGACTCTATTCCCGCTAAGGCTTTAAGTAGAGAAAGAGCAAGCCCTTCATTAGCATTTTTGGATAAACTTTCTAATATTAAATAGTCATTATTAGTTAGTTTTAAAACACTATTTGCATTTTTTGTAAGTTTAATAAGTAAAATGTTTTTAACCATTTCACATATACTTTTAACTATAACTACTATATTTTTAGTTGTTGCAAGTACAAAATGCAATTCAGTTAGCACATGGCCTATATCCTGACTAAATATTGCGCCTAATAAATTTTTTAAACTTTCGTAATCAGTTGCGCCAATGCATTCAATAGTTTTTTGAATTGTAATATTTTTACCTGAATACGCTATAACCATTTGAGCAATTGAAAGTGTGTCCCTTACGCTTCCTTGACCAGCTAAGGCAATTTGTATTAAACTTTCCTCGTCACATTTAACGCCTTCATTTTCAAAAATGTTTTTTAAGTGTGTACTAAGCACTTCATCTGCAACCAACTTAAAATCAAACTTCATGCATCGTGATAAAATTGTTTTAGGTAGTTTTTGAGGCTCAGTTGTTGCTAAAATGAAAACTGCGTATGCAGGGGGTTCTTCAAGTGTTTTAAGTAAAGCGTTAAACGCACTTTCAGTTAGCATATGAACTTCGTCTATAATATACACCTTATACTTACATGTTGTTGGGGCATACTTTATTTTTTCGCGTAGTTCCCTAATTTCATCCACCCTATTATTAGACGCCGCGTCTATTTCAACAATATCCAAATTCCCGTCATTGCCAAAGTTTTTACAAGATGCGCACTCCCCACAAGGTGAGCCGTTTTTAGAGTGTTCGCAATTTATTGCTTTTGCAAAAAGCCTAGCACACGAGGTTTTACCAGTTCCCCTAGTTCCACAAAAAAGGTAAGCGTGGCCAACTTCATTATTTTCCACCTGATTTTTAAGTGTTTTTACAATGTTATCTTGACCTATTACTTCATCAAAAGTCTTTGGCCTATATTTTCTATAAAGTGCTGTTTGTTCCATACATTTAAATATATCAAAAGTAAAAAAAAATTGCAATTATTTACTTGTTTTTTATAAATATTATCTTTTTATTACCTTTAAATATTTTATTTAATTTTTTTGGATTAACCTATTGAAAAATTATTTCGTTTGTGATAAATTAGTTCTACTTTATAGGAGAATTATTATGAATAATGAAGAAAAAGAAAAACAAAAAGAAATAAAACATAGAGAAAAAATGATTGCAAGGACTCGCAAAAAAGCAAAAGTTCCTAATAATGCTACTTACGAAGAAGCAAATGAATTTATTTTAAAATACGCTTCCACTATGAAAAGCGGTTTTGAAAAATTTTATTTAACAAACGAGCAAAAAAACGACCCAAACTTTTTACTTGCTTTATATAATGCTAATTTGGAATTTACTTTTTGGAAACGACCTAGTGCATATAACGAGAAGTTAACTTCAAATGTAGAATTCATGATTGAATTTATTAAATTAGCTGTTAAAAGAGAAATATCGTTAAGAAGAGGTTGGGGAAAAATAAATAATGAAGATTATGAACAAGAATTAACATATTTAGTTAGAGGATATAAATATTTATTTAACAAACCTGAATTTTTTGAAAAATTAAGTGAAGAATACCAATTTGTTAATTTGGTAGAAGTTATTCTAGGAAGTGTAAAACATTATACTAGCTTTGATATTTTTAATAAAGCCACTATGAAAAAAATTGAAGAAAATTATAAAAGCCTTATGATGTCTTTATCTAAAGAAATTCTCACAACGCAAGTTAAAATTTTTGGTTTAAAAGTTCTTAAAGAATTACCAAAAGAGCTACCTTATTTTGCTGAATTAGTTGATATTTGTATTACTAAAGAAGGTTTTAAAGCTTTAAAATATCTTCCAGTTGAACAAGTTTTAGAAAATAAAGATTTAGTTATAAAAGCCTACTCAGTTGATGGTATTCATGCGCTTGCTTATTACATTATGAACGATTTGGAGCCTAATAGAACACATTCTTATATGTGCCATGGCGATGACCACTGGTATACACAATATCACGAAGAATATGCTATTGCTCAAAAAGGGCTTTTAGAAGATGAAACTATAAGAACATTATTTACTATTTCTAAAAAAGCATTGTCAGGAACTTCTGAAAGATATGTTAAAATGACACTAGATGCATTACACCTTTTAGATGATGAAAAAACAAATACTGAAAATAAATCAACTACCCCAACAAATGATAATGGTGAAGATGATGGAGAAGAAGAATAGCAAGTTGGATTAATTTCCAACTTTTTTTAAATTTTTTACCAGTTCCTTATATTTTATTTTATCAATTGCATTAAAAATATTAAGTTTTACCTTACTAAAATTTATTAGAAAAATACAAATATAGTCAAAAAAATGAAAAATTATTAAAATAACCTTGACAAAGTTTGAGATATTGTGTATACTCAAAAAGCGAAAAAGTTTAAGAGGTGATTTTTTTATGAAACAAGGAATACATCCAGAATATCACGAAGTAGAAGTTGTATGTGCATGTGGTGCTACTTTTACAACTAAAACAACTAAACCTGGCGATAGAATTACAGTTGAAATCTGCAAAAATTGCCACCCTCTTTACACTGGTAAGAGAAAAGTTGTTGACTCTTCTGGTAGAGTTGATAAGTTTAAGAAAAAATATAATTTAGGTTAGCAAAAATCATTGCCACAAGCAATGTTTTTTGCATATAATACTATTTAATTAAACATTGTTTGTGTAAACTAGTTGTTTTGTATATCAAAATAAACTAGTTTTTTTTATAAATAAAGGGTAATATATGAAATACACTATTGTAAGACAAAAACTTTTTAAATTGTGTGATAAATATAAACTAAATAAAACCGAACTTAACCCAATAATTACTGGGGCATTAAAAAACCCACTTACCCATTATATTATGACGGATAAAATAAATTTCTTGGAATATTTAAAGGTTAAAATGGTTTTATATAAAATAAGTAAACATATTCCGCTAAATTATATTTTAAAAAATCAGAACTTTTGTGGATTTGATTTTTATGTAAATAAACACGTGCTTGCTCCAAGACCAGAAACCGAACTTTTAGTAGGAAAAACATTACATTTTGTAAAAAATGGCGACAAGGTGCTTGACCTTTGTACAGGTAGTGGCTGCATTGCAATTAGTCTAGAAAAGTTTTTAGAAGAAAAGGATATTATCGCTCACATTGACGCTGTTGACATAAGCCATAAAGCCTTAAAAGTGGCTAAAAAGAACGCAAAACTTAATAGTTCTAATGTTAATTTTATTAAAAGCGATTTATTCGAAAATTTAAAAGAAAAATACGATATTATTGTGTCTAACCCTCCTTATATTAATAAAGAAGATATGAGGGCTTTGGATATCGAAGTAAAAAAATACGACCCTGCCCTTGCTCTTTACGGCGGTGAAGATGGTTTAGAGTTTTATAAAAAAATAATTGAGAGTTGCAAAAACTATTTATCAAATAACGGAATTATTCTTTTTGAAATTGGGATAAATCAGGAAAATGACGTAGCCAAAATGCTTGAAAACAAAGGGTTTAAAACTGAAATAGTTAAAGATTATAGCGGAATTAATAGAATTGTAATAGGCTATTTAAAGTAGCCCTCAAAATATAAATAAAATTTAAAAGGAGAAAATAAAAATGTTTGACAAATTAGATGCTGTAAAAAAAAGAATTGAAGAAATTATGGTTCTTTTAGGCGACCCTAAAGTTATTGCAGATAATAAAGAATATGCGCGCCTTGCTAAAGAACTTAAAAACCTACAGCCAATTGCCGATATGTATGATAAATACATGGAAAACGAAAGCAATATTAAAGATGCTGAAGAAATGCTTTCTTTAGAAGAAGATGTTTCAATGAAAGAATTTTTAGAAGAAGAGCTTAAAAATTCTAAAGAAAAAAGGGTTAACTTTGAGGAAGAATTAAAAATTATGCTTCTTCCTAAAGACGAAAATGACGATAAAAACGTTGTATTAGAACTTCGTGCAGGTACTGGTGGCGACGAAGCTGCTCTGTTTGCTGCTGAAATTATGAGAATGTATCTTCGTTTTGCTGAAAAACACAGGTTTAAAGTAGAAACTGTAAACATTACTGACACTGAACTTGGCGGTATTAAAGAAGCCGAATTTATGATTAAAGGCGCTGGTGCTTATAGTAAATTTAAATATGAAAGTGGTGTTCATAGGGTTCAAAGAGTTCCTGAAACTGAAACTCAAGGCAGAGTTCACACAAGTGCCATGACAGTAGCGGTCCTTCCAGAAGCGCCAGATGTTGATTACGATATTGATGAAAAAGATTTAAGGATAGATGCTTGTAGGTCTTCAGGCGCAGGCGGTCAACACATTAACAAAACTGAAAGCGCAATAAGGATAATTCACATCCCTACCGGTATTATGGTTTTTAGCCAAGAGCAACGTAGCCAATTACAAAATAAGGAAACTGCTATGGCCTCAATAAAAGCTAAAGTTTATGACTATTACAAAACCAAAGCTGATGCCGAGTATGCAAAACAAAGACAACTTCAAATTGGAAGTGGTGATAGAAGTGAAAGAATTAGGACTTATAATTACCCTCAAGGAAGAGTTACCGACCACAGAATTGGTATGACTCTATATTCCTTAGAACAATTTTTACAAGGTGATATGAACGAGATGATTGACGCACTTACCCTTGCTGAACAAAAACAAAAATTAGAGTCTCAAAACAATTAATTTTGTGCCTAAACATATTTAAATTAGGTATTGACAATCACCTAAAAATGTGGTATTTTATATATAGATAAAGGGGATTTTATATGAAAAATATGCCAATTTTTAATTATAATTTAAACGAAATAAATGCAATTCAAATTGCTATTGAACCAACTAAGGTTGATGGCGAAGAAGTTTATTGCTTTTATTTGTTTTTAACAAATGGTGAAAAAGTTAAGGTTGAAACTACAAAAACCACTGACGAAATTGTTATTCAAAAACAATTTGCAACTATTAAAACTTTAATAAAGGATGAAAGGCTTTACTACATTAAACCTGTAATGCTTGTTAATTATGAATTTATTAAGGATGTTGTTATTTCACCTTTAAAAGACGCAAAAACTGGTAAAGTTAGTAAGAAAAAAGCAGTAGTTACTATTACATTTAATAATG
>JAZOQJ010000028.1:0-36809 GCA_045655985.1 Clostridia bacterium
CCAATACCAAAACCTCCATGTGGAGCGCAACCATATTTAAAGAATTCTAAATAAAATTCAACATCTTTAGCAAGGCCTTTTTCCTGAGCTTGTTGTTTTAAAATTTCGTACCTATGTTCCCTTTGCGCACCTGTTGTAATTTCAACGCCTTTCCAAATAAGGTCATAGCCTTGAGGAATGCCGTTTTCACGTTTGTGGTAGAATGCCCTTTTCCTAGCGCCAAAATCAGTCACTACTAAAAATTCATGATTATATACTTCTTTAGAAAATTTTTCACAAAGTTTTTCAGCCTCAGTAGTAAGGTCGTCTTGCTCGCTTTCAGGGCAAGTATAGCCATAACGTTTTTCAAGTTCTACATAAAGGTCTTTAAGTTTAATAGTTGGGAAAGGAAGAGTTGGTACAACAACATCCACACCAAAAAGCTCTTTTATTTCATTTCCATATTTTTCTTTAACTGCCAAAAGACCAGCATGAAGTAGCTCTTCTTCAACATGAACAACGTCCATAAAACTATCAATATTGCTAATTTCTAGGTCAAAACCTGTAAACTCAGTCGCGTGTTTACGAGAATGTGATTTTTCCGCCCTAAACACAGGACCACACTCAAACACCCTGCCCAAGCCACCACATAAAGCCATTTGTTTGTAAAATTGTGGGCTTTGCGCCAAATATGCTTTAGTGTCAAAATATTTTACTTCAAACACTTCACTACCACTTTCACTAGCTGCTGCAATTAGTTTTGGTGAATGGATTTCAATAAATTCGTTTTTAATTAAGTATTCACGCATTGCGGCAGTAATAAGAGTTTGAACTTTAAGCATTAATAAGTTTTTTTCCTGCCTTAAGTCAAGCCACCTATAATCTATACGTTGGTCAATGCTACTATCCTTATCAATAGGATAAGCGCAAGAAGTACTTGTAACCTCAACAGCAGTCGCTAAAACTTCCTGACCGCCCATTTTAACATACTCACTTTTAACAAGTTCGCCTTCAACAATAACAGTTGCTCCCGCTAGGCAGTGATAAAATATTTCGCCTACTTCTGGATATTTTACTTTATCAACAGTTACTTGAATTTTACCAGAAAAGTCCTTTAAAACAATAAATTGAATGCTTTTTTTGTCTCGCACTGTATCAACTATGCCATGAAAACGAACAAAACCTGGTTGCAATTTACTAATTTGTGTCATACTTTTTACCTCACTTATTTATCATTAGAAAACAAAAACGCCCTAATGATTTTAAATTAAAAACCATTAGGACGAAATTTTTTCCGTGGTGCCACCTAACTTGGTAAGGAAATCCCTTACCCACTCTTTATATTAAATTATGCTCAAAAGTGTCCTTCATTTAAGCGCAACTAATAGGTTTACACTATCCCTACCTCACTCAAAAGCGCGTACTTAAACTACTCTCTTCATCAACGCTAGATATATTTTAAACTACAACCTTAAAATTTGTCAATAGTTTTTCAATCTTTTTTAAAAGATGCATTAAATTTAATAAAATCACTCGAAAAATTCAAGAAATTCAATTTTTCTTGCTTTTTATAATATTTTTACATATACTCTTTTTATGCAGAAAACAAGTTATTTTAATAAGGTGTTGTTTTTATTTTCTTTTATTTTACTTGCAATTTTACTTGGTGTTTTTTTACAAAATTTAAATTATAAAAGTAAAATTTTTGCAGAAAATGATAAACAATTTGCATCTATTGAAGGTCCACAAAGTTTAAGTTTTACGTATAATGGAAGCCCAGCTGATTTCACTTTTGTAAGCAATAGTGGTGGCGAAATTTTTACTCAATATTATGATTTTTATGACAATCTCATTGAAGCGCCAACTAACGCTGGATATTATTATGTTATAGTTACCTGCCTTGAAACTGAAAACTTTTATGAAACAAGTGAAATATATAATTTTGAAATTTCCAAGGCTCAGTACGAAGGTAAAAACCTAAATATAAAATTTAACACAACTTACGAATACAACAAAACACTTGATGATTATTTTGAAATATTAATTAATAAATACCCGTTAGATAGTAATTATAGGTTTAAAGAACCAGAAACTTTAGTTAATGCTGGCGAAAATCAAAAATTTGAAATGATTTATAACGCCGACCCAGAAAATTTTACTGATTGCGAATTTTACGTAACATTTAATGTTAATAAAGCAACCCTTCATGACTCACTTTTTATTTTTACAAGTGATGACGGGATTTATAAAACAGAAGATGATAAATTATATTTTAAATATGATGGCACACCTAAAAATATATACATTGACGGATCAAACGATGCAGTTGAAAGCATTAATTATATAAATAATTCTTTAACTGAAGTGGGCGAACACATAGTGTCGGCGCAAATAATTTTAAACGAAAATTACAACCCTATTAATACAAAATACTGCACCGTTATAATTGAAAAAGGTGTTTTAAATCAAACTTATGTAAACCAAAACTTAACACATACTTATATAGATAAGGTTTTAACTCTGTCTTTTAAAGAAAGCTTTGATGTTTACATAAAAATACATACTCAGGATGTTTATATGCAGTCCTTAACACTTAACGCCGGCACATACTCTGTTTACTATAAAATAGTTAGTGAAAATTATGAGGATTTTGAAGGCGCTACTACCATTGTTTTGGAAGAGGACAGTTTGCCTACACCACCAAATAACAATAATCAAAACAATAATCAAAACAACAATCAAACTGAAAACAATAACACAAATAATAACACTATTACGCCTGAAAAAACCAAATATAAAACATTTTTAATAATAATTTCAGTTTGTGCAAGTTGTGTTATAATTGGTACAATTATTTTTATAATTATTAGGAAAAAGCGTTTTCACTATTAAACAAAAAAGGCACGTTTAAAAGCGCCTTTTTTTTAATTATTTTTTATTTTTACTTTTTAAATGTTTAATTAAACCAATAACAAAAAATACAACTATTAACAAACTAATGGTTAAAAAGATTATTAAATTTACGTTATTTTCCAAATTTACATCAGGCACCCAACACGAAAAGTCAGCTTTAAAAATATCAAACCCGTCAATTTCTTTTTGAACTAATGTATTTTTAAATTTAATAAATATTGGTGGTAAATACAAGAAAATATTTACAAGCAATAAAATTAAGCTTGTTTTTAAAAATTTATTAACTTTTAAAAACCTAACACAAAGTAATATATTTAATGTTATATAAACTATTGCAACAATTGGCAGCGCTAAATTTAAACACCAAATAGTATTTGAAAACCCATTTGTTGCCGTGTAAATATTAATAACAACTAATAAAATGTTAAGCAAAATAAAATCAATACCAACTGATACAAAGTCGTTAAACTTTTTTAATTTATTAAACACACTATATTTTACTATAAAAATTGGCATAAAAATTATTATTAACCCTAAAAGCACAGAAAGCGTTGCAACCCAAAACCATGTACCTTTAGTGTAAATAGCGCAGACGCCCAATAGTAAAACAAGTGCTAAATACATGGATGCAGGAATAAGCACAAGCCTATAGCTTTTTATAAGTGCAGGAAGGTTGGTGAGCGTAAAGGCTAATACAAGTGCAGACAGTACAACCCAAAACCAGCTAAGCGTGCCACTTGTTGCTAAATTACATATAAAACATGTTAAAATAGCAATAGAATAAGAAATGTAAAAAAACAAGTTCCAAGACATTGTAATTGCCCTATATTTTTTTGCCTGCACTTTTTGCTGTCGCAAATCTTTATCAATACTCGCTGTTATCAGTTCATGTTCAGTTACACCTAAAATTGATGAAAGCTTGGGTATAAGGTCAATATCGGGATGAGCAATATTTTTTTCCCATTTACTTACTGCTGACTCGCTAACATACAATATACCTGCAAGTTGTTTTTGAGTAAGGCTTTTATTTTTGCGCCTCTCTTTTAAAAAATCGCCAAAAGTATTTTCCATTGATGACGTCCTCCTACAAACACTTGAATTATAACACTAAAAATATAAATTTACATAACTTTTTTAAAAATTTAATACTTGAAAATTATTCAAGTTATAAAATTAACAAAATAAAAAAAAGGGCATAGTGTCCTTTTTTTATTTAAATATCAAGTTTTAATAAAAACTCTAACTTTTTACGTATTTTTACCAATGTATTATCAACCATTTTACGCTTTACATTTAATTTTTCAGCAATTTGGTCATATTTTAAGCCATCAATATAATTATATAAAACTTGTTTTTCAAACTGAGATAAATTTTGTTCAATTTGTTTATTTATGTACAACATATTTTGTTGACTTATAAACTTATCTTCCGGATTGGGTTCAAGCGACACAACTAAGTTCATACACTCGACACCATCTTCGCCCGCGATAGTTAATTCATTTAAAACTTTATTTTTATTGCTATGTGATTGTTTTATTGCAGTTAAAATTTGCCTTGTTATACATAAAACCGCAAAAGTTTTAAAACTTGCATCATTGTTTTCGTCATAACTTTGAATGGCTTTATATAAACCAATCATGCCTTCCTGAATTAAATCTTCAATCTCAGCGCCGGCTAAAAAATATCGCCTAGCAATTAAAACGACAAGCGGTTTATACTCCTTTAAAACTTCATCAATTGGTTTATTTAGCAATATTAATTTCTCCTTTGACGCACAACTTCATATAAACATATGCCACACGCTACGCTTGCATTAAGTGAATTTATTTTACCTTTCATATCAAGGCTCACAACTCCGTCAGAAAGTTCACGAGTAAGGCGCGATACTCCAAAACCTTCACTTCCAACAACTAAAGCAATATTGCCAGTAAAGTCAGTTTTGTAAATGCTTTCGCCGTCAGCCTCCATGCTATACACCCAAACATTTTGACGTTTTAAAGACCTTATGCAATCGTTAATATTTGTAACTTTTGCAATGCGCATATTATACGCTGCGCCAGTTGAAACCTTAATAACTGTTTCATTAACCAAACAACTTCTGTTTGCAGGAATAACAATGCCGTGCACGCCTGCGCACTCAGCAGACCTTATTATAGAGCCTAGATTATGTGGGTCCGTAACCTCGTCAACAAGCAAAATAAAAGCATTTTCATTTTTATTATTTGCATAATTTAAAATATCTTCAACAGAGCAATACGAATAGTCCTGCATTTTTGCCATTATGCCTTGATGAAAGCCACTTTTGGCATTGTTTTCAAAAAACACTTTATTTTTTATAATTACGTCAATATTTTTGTTTTTAGCACTTAATATTATTTCTTTTAAAACTGTATTATTTTGCAACGAATCAAGCACATAAACACATAAAATTTTCGAGCTAGAACTTAATGCTTCACGTACTGCATTTTTACCTTCAATTATCATAAATACCTTCCAACAATATAAACTATAGGAAGTAAATTTGAAACAAGTTCAAATTTTGTGTTAAAAATTCAACACTACTTGAAAAATCAAGCACTTCCCGTTTGAATAAACATCAGTTATCCGAAAATCACTTTGTGATGCTTTCGTATAACTTCCAATAATATAATACAATAAATTTAAATATAAATCAAAAATTATCTTTCAAAGTAAAAAATTAAGCAGAGAACAACCCTCTGCTTAAAATTAACCTTTAATTAAAAATCAAAACCTTCAGGCTCATCTGTAAAATTAGTTTCTGTTAAAACTGTTTCACTTTTTTCTTCTTCAACTTTTTCTTGCTTATTAGTTTTAAATTCAATTAATTTTTGTTGATTTTCTTTTTTTTCAGCAATTGTATTATCATATAAATAAACGATAGCTAAAATATTCATAGGCATTATGAAAATTAAATAAGCAATAACGCCAATAATTAAACCAATAATCCACCAAGTAAAGAAACCAAAAATTAATTTAAAAATTAAAAAGCTTAAACCAATACCCGCGCCAATTAAAATAACAAGCATAGCAAAGTAAATTAAAAGTGTACATAAAATTCTGCCTTTAAAGCCTTTAGCAAGTTCTTTTGCCTTTAAAAATGCGTCAAAACATTTACTTGTAGTGTTTGAAGCAATTGGTAGTGCAAAAATAAAGAAAGTTACAAAAATAAATGCAGGAATTAAAAATAA
This sequence comes from Clostridia bacterium, assembly GCA_045655985.1. Lineage (GTDB taxonomy): Bacteria > Bacillota > Clostridia > Christensenellales > UBA1242 > JAZOQJ01. Next base: position 6,102 of record JAZOQJ010000028.1, read on the forward strand.
AACACTACCAAATAAAGTTGCAGCTGTAAATAAAAAGCCAATTAAAATGTTAGATAATGAATATTGGTCCTTTTTAAACAAGTCCTCCAAAGCGCCCCTGCCCTCAGCAACGTTGCACATAAAATTAATGTAAGGAATAAATAAAATACCATAAACAAATGATACAACTAAAAGTGAAGTAGAAATAGAACCAGTGATGCCGGCCATAATACCAAACACAATTGATACAATTGCAAGCATAAATACAGAACCTAATATAGCCTTAGTTTGCTTCCTTTTTAAGGATGTAAATGCTTCTGTCACAATATCAAAAGCATTAAAAGTTTTTTCGTTTTTATTTTGCATAATTTTCCCCCTAAATAGACAAATATTATAAAAAACGCTCAAATTATATCAAAAATTTTGGTCAATTTCAATACCTTTTGTCAAAAAAAATAATTTTGCTACAATAATCTATATGTTAATTATTATAATAACGAAGAAAACAACCTACACAAAGACATACTAAGCCTTTTGAAAAAAGAAAATTCATTCATAAAATTTTTATCTAAAACATAGCAATTCAAAACGTCTTTTTCAAAAATATTATTCATTTGAGTTGTTTTTGTGTTACCGCAAATAAACGCATTCACCTCAAAATTAAGTTTAAACGACCTTGCGTCAATATTACACGTACCAATAGTAAAAATATTGTCATCAACAATCATGGTTTTTGCATGTATAAAACCTTGATAGCAGTAAACTTTAGCGCCCATTTTTATAGCATCGTTTACAAAGCATAGTGTTGCGTTTTGTACATATTTCCTATCTGGCAAACTTGGTATCATAATTTCAACTTCAACGCCACTTGTAATAACTGTTTTAATAACACCCATAAAAGTTTCATCAGGTACAAAATAAGGTGTTTGAATACGCACACGTTTTTTAGCAGAAAGCATCATTTTAATCATGCCTTCTTTAATAGCATCACTTGTAGAATCAGGTCCCGAGGCTACAATTTGAACAAAGTTGTTTGCAAAAGTTGAGTACACGGGAAAATACCTTGTTGTCATATAGTGGTTTGCCTGAACTTTATCTTTTGAAGAAAAGCACCAATCGCTTAAGAATGTGCTTTGTAATGAATGCACACTACTACCTTCAATCCTTAAATGCGTATCACGCCATGGCCTAAGTTTTTTGCTTTTATTCATGTGGTCGTCACGAATATTAATGCCACCTGTATAGCCAATAATTCCGTCTATTACTATTATTTTTCTATGGTTACGATTATTAAGCCTTGGATTAAAATATTTAAAACCAAAAATAGAAGGGAAAAATTGCTGAACTTCGCCACCTGCAATAATTAGTTTTTTGAAAAATGAAAGTTCGGTTGTTTTGCTACCTATTGCATCATACAAAACTTTTACCTTAACACCCTCTAAGGCTTTGGCAATTAAAATATCCCTAATTTCCCTACCAGTTTCGTCATTTGCAAAAATATAGTAAAGCATATGAATATGGTCTTTAGCATTAATTAAATCTTCCTTAATACGTTCTAAAGTATCAGGCCCATTTATTAAAATTTCCACATTATTATTAAAAGAGTAAATAGCATTTGTATTTTTAAGGTTAAAAAGAGCCAAATCTCTAACATAACCATATTGTTTAGATAAATTTTTATTTTCGTGCAACAATAATTCCGTTGCTTGCTTACGAAGTGCTTCGTCATAAGTTTTATTACTTAAACTTCTTTCCTTCATTTGCTTGTTGGTTCTAAAGCCAATACCACAACCAATAATCGCGTAAATTGTAAGCCCAATAAACGGAAGTATTACAAGGGTTAAAATCCAAGCATAAATTCGCTCGGGTTTTTTTCTGTTACGCATTAACATATCAATTATAACTATCAAACCTAGTAAGTAGTTAAGAGCAAAAAGTGTCCAAAACGCAGCCATGTATTACCTCCTTTTAATTTTGTAAAAATTAATTACTAACTATTTTAGTATATCACTAAATAAAAATTTAAGGCAAAATATAATTTTAAACGTGAAAACTTTTTTGCAAATTTTTTTTCGCTCTTCTATTTTTAACGACAAATATTACAAACATAATTGCAAAGCCAAATAGTAAACTTGCAGCGCTTGGCCAATAAATTAATTGCTTTAAATAAACAAACAAAAAGTTGGCAAGTGAAAGTAAATCACAAATTACAAGTTGAAGTTGAAGTTCTACCCTTTCAAATTTTGTAATAGTTAATAAAACAAACATCAATACTTCACTAGCAAGTAAAAACAACGGTATTGCATAATTTATTCCCCAACCAAATGTTTTTGTAAAAAGTTCCAAAAATATTAAGTATGCACAAATAGAAACTAAAGCAATACATGAAGCACCAAATAGTCCCCAATTTTTTTTGATTGGAAAATATACGCACAAATACAAAAGTGCACTAGGTACTAATAAGTGCCAAGAATAATAAAAGTTTTTTGTAACCATAAGTTCCAATGCAACTGCTAAAACATTAAATAAAATCAATAAACCAAATATAATTCTTACCGCGTAAAACCTGCCATTTTTGTTTGAAGTAATTTTAGGATATAAAACATCACCACTTATATCATTATTTACAAATTTACCACATAATGGACAGTGCTTTTCGTTTAAAATATTTACATTGCACCTTTCACATTTATTCATTATATTTTTTCCTTTAATTAAAAATTATATTTTGAGACGTGCTATCATTAACACAAACAAACCCACTAATTATCAGCAAATTATTAATTTATATTGCTGTAAATATTAACGTTTATATTTTCTTTTGCTAAAAGCCTAAAGAAGTCTCTTTCAATTCCTCTTTCTTTTAAACAACTTGAAAAATTAATAGTTAATTTGTCATTAAAACCAATAACCGCGCAATCAATTTTATTAAATTTTGCAGGGCCTAAAACAAAGTCAAACCTTTCAATATTTTCAGTGTAATTTTGAGGCAAATTAAGTTTTCCTAAATTTGAAACTACTGTTGTATATTTCTTTTCCCCAAAAATATTATACGAAATTTTTAATGCTATATTTTTTAAAAACAAAGGTAAAATTCTTATAAACCAATTTTTTTGCGCCTTAACATTTGCGTTAATATTTTTCATCATGTTTTGAGGAGTCACTTCACGCATTTGTTCTTTAATATTGTTGATCATATTTTGAAGGCTTAAGTCTTCTTTCATTTGAATATTAATCCAGCTTGAAAAATTACGCAAGGTTTGCGATTCAAACATATTACGCAAATTACATGGCACGCTAATTACAAGCGGACGTCCTTTAGTTTTAATATGTTTAAACATTGCTTTAAAATAAATTGCTAAAATAAATTCAGTAATAGTAGCTCCATATTGTTTTGTAACTGCCTTTAAATTTTCAATTGAAATTTCACCACTAATAATATTAAAACGTCTTTTATCAATAGCACCACTTGCTTGAACTGTTTTAGTACTTGCCCTTGCACTTGTTTTTTTAAGGTCGGCATAACGAATAAAACTGTCCTCTATCTCTTCTTCATTAGTTTTATCTAAATAATTGTAATATGTTGTAGATACATCAAAGTCCTTAACCTTTAAGCTTAAATATGCACCAACTAAACAAGTAAGAATTGCCCTTGCACCAGAGCCATCCATTAAAGAGTGGAAAGTTTCAAAACTTATTCTATTTTTAAAATAAACTACTCTAAATAAGTGATTTTTATTACCTATTTCGAATTTTGAGCAAGGATATTCATCCTCAACAAGCGCCACAGGATATTTTTTTAGTTGTTGAAAATAATACCAAAAAAAGCCACGTTTTAGGGTAACATTAATGTGCGGAAATCTTTTAACTGTTAAAATTAGTGCTTTTTGTAGAAGCTGACTATCAACTTCCTCCTTTAAATAAGCAGAAACCCTAAAAACTGAATTCCAATTACTATTTTGTGCCGAAGGATAAATTAATGCTGCATTGTCAAGTTTTAGCCACACATCATCTTCCTTTCTCAAGTTTTTATTTTCCACAACCTGCTTTAGTTTTGAATAGTTTTTAATCAATCCCTCAAAAGTATTGGGTTTTGCATTTTTTTGTTTATGTTTATTTTCTTTGTCAAGCAATTTTTTAGCACGCTTTAATGCTTTCATTTCTTTTTTTGCATTATCTTTTTGTTCTTTTATTTGAGTTCTTCCATCAATCGCCATATTTCACCTTAATTGATAATATATATTATATATAACATATATATTTTAAGTATATCAATAAAAAATAAAAAATCCTAGCAATTTTAAAACAAATAAAAAATGCGACAGGTTTTTTTGTCGCATTTTTTATTAATTTAACTTAGTACTATTTCATCGCTTTCAAAGTTTTTAGAGTGAAGCGAATTTTCTTTAACAATTGCCATATTTAAATACCATGTGTCACTGCTACTAAATATATAGTCGTTGTGACTTGGTGTAAATTTAATACAAATAGGCAAGTTGTCTTTGTCAAGTTCTGCAGTTGATAAATCGCCTGCTAAAATGTAGCAATTTCCGTCTTTTTCATTAATTTGAGCAACCAATATATTTGTCCCATTAAAATTATAATATAATTTTTGAACAACATTTACTTCAATATTATTACCGCCTTGTATAACTATAAGGGTTTCATTTGTTGGTGTATCAACGCTATAGTTTGAAAAACCATTAATATAAAACTCATACTTATAGTTTATGCCTGTAATATTTTGAGTTATGCTTGGATGTTGTTGGGCAAAAATATACTTACTAAGTTTCATAATAGTATTTTCGGCGATATTTTCACGCTTAATATTATTATATACTGAGTAAAATTTATCAGTTTCATTAAAATATTGACTAAACTCAGCCGCATCAAATTTTTTGGTTATTAATTTAATTTGGCAAATAATTTTACTACCATTATTTTCTTGTACTTTTAGCATTTCATTTTCGCTATCAAGACTTAAATAGTTTTCACCTGCTTGAACATAACCCAAATGAGTACTTCCAGCAAATATTTTATAAGTTTTGTGGGTTTCATGTGAGCCATAACCTAAATTAATGCCAGTTATTTCTTCTAAACTTAAAGTTAATCCATTTAAATATTCAATTGTTGGGTTACCATATTCTTTAAAATAACCCGCATTATCCTTAATAAACAACCTATCAGGAGTTACTGTTTCAACTGTTCCCGCCTTAACAAAACCACCTGCACCCCCATTTGCTGAAGCACTATATTCAATTTCCTTTAAAGCCTCTGTAGTGTAATAGTAAGTACCATCATTTTCAAATTCTTCACAATGAACTAAAAGGCCATCATGAACTTTAAACAATTCTACAATTGTGCTTGGAATTGTAGTTTCCCCTTGTGTATATTCGACGGGTTTTAATTCAACACCACCATAGTAAGTTTCATTATTTAAATAGAAATGTACTTGGGTGTTATTTACAATTGTAAGGCAAATAAGGTCTTTATGAACGTAACCAAAAGTTGTACTTAATTTAATGTTTACAACAATATTTTCGTTGTAATCCATCCAAGCTTTTGAAGTATCAATAACTAAAACATATGAATTTACAACTTTATCAGTAACATTGTTTTTAGAAACATCTTCGTTATTTTTATTTAAGCCAACTATTTTGAAATCATCTTGAGAATAGTCTTCAATAACACCTGTCATTTCGCCATTATATTTATTAAATAATTCAATTGAGTCAATTGTAAATATTAAATTGTTTTTATTTAAAGCTAGTGCATTGTCTTGTGTACCTTGATATAAATCAACGTCAATTGTCATTAGGCTGTCTAAAATGCCGTAAGTTAACTCTGTATTATTTATTACTCCGTTAAATTTATCAATTACAATGCATGTATAGCCCTCTACGCCCCCGCATATTACAATTAGTTTTACATAATATACGTGTGATACGTCAAAAATTTCATATTTAAATGTAACCTTGCCATCAACAACACCAAAGTGTGATGTTTCGTTTCCATTTATATCGTAAAGCGTAATAACACCTAATTTTTGCTCGCCTATAAATTCATCATTATCATAAACTTGCGCTTTAATAGTTACGCCTTCGTTAAATGTGTATCCATTTGGAATACTTTGTGATAAATCAATAGTTAAGGTGTCTTGAATTAACTGGTTGTCTTCGTCTAAAATATCGTTATCAGAGCTATCTTTTTGATAATATACAATGTCATTATTTTCAAGCCTTACACCTACTTTTGTAACATTAGTTGATACATTTATAGTTGTTAAAGAGTCTGCGGTTACTATAAATTTGATAGATAGCAGTTGAGTGTATTCTGCTAAAGCACTAAGATTTGCAGAAATATAAACTTTTAAATCATAAGTGCCAATATCAGCAAAACCAACACTTAAATATTTTTCGTCTTCTAGCATTACACCTTGAACACTTACTCCGCTCGCATCAGTTAGCGTATATTTAATAAGGCCACTTTCAATTAAACTTTGTAAAGTTTTGCCTTGAGTTACAAACTCGTCAGTATTTTCCTTGTTGTCAGTAAACATTAAATAAAGTGTAGAATTTGTACTTAAATTTAAAGTGTTTTCGCTACTTAATACGTAAGAGTCAACTTTATTATAAGTATATAACCTTTTAATATTTGAGGTTTCAACTTTTTCTAAAACGTTATATGTAAAGTTTTCGTCCAATACTTCTTTAATAAAGTAATTTTTAGTAGCAAGTGCCCATTGTAGTTCATTGTTATACACAACATTTTTACCATCTAAATTATAAAACTCTATAATATTATCAGTATTAGTTAAAATTTCCCAACCAGCAGTTAGTTTTTGTTCGTTTGTGCAATCTTGAGGTAAATTTCCACCATTGTCTTGCTTTAATTTTTCTTCGCCTTTTGTTATAGCAAGAGTTAATAAGTTTTCAAAGTTATAATATTGATTATCAATAAGCGCTACCATACTAAAATCGCCATAATATTTATTATTAAAGTCCGCGTCAGTATAAAATAGTCCATTTTCTGCATTAAAGTAAATACGTTTATTGTTAAGTTCAGGTTGAGTCATGCCATATGCCACATCATAAAATTTACCAACAATAATTGTTTTGTAATTACCACTTTCTGGTTTTACTTCTAACGTATTTTCTTTTATAGTGTACACATTAACAAACTCTGTTGCGCTTTCCTCCGCGGTTTCGTAATAAATTGTTATGTCTTTACTATAAGTAATGCCATTAAATTTGTTTTCGCTTTCAATGGTTGACGAAGTTATGTACGCGTACTTAAACTTGCTTTCGTCATTTTTATCAATAACTTTTTCAACCATTTTTCCTGTGTTATCATGATAAATATTTTGAGTTACAATTTTGTTAAACTCTTGGAACAAATAAACTTCAATAATTTGATTATTTACAGAAATTTGAGTGGTTTGGTCATTTAGTTTATAAACCTTGCCTTTTTCCATAGGTATAAAACCTAAGTCTTCTGGGCTTGTTTGAGAATTTAAAATATTTTCAAACTCTTTTATGCTATTTTCGTAATAGTAATAATAGCCGTCATTATTTACCATGTACAATTTACCGTATTGTTTAACGTATTCTTCATAAGTTGACTGAATATAAGTTTTTCCAGCTATTAAGCTTTTTAATTGAACAAATTGCGGTTCTTCTTGCACGCCTATATTTATATAATAAATTACGCTAGGGTCAAGTTCACCTGCACTTGTTATATTGTTTTCTTTTTCTTCGCCAAAATAGAATGGTGTTTCAATTGAAGGTGCAACTTCATGAATAGTAATTTGACCTTCGTTATCAACAGTGTAATAATAAATGTCATTTAAAGGCGTAAATACGTCTTGAGCCTCTAATAAATAGAAATATTTGTCGCGCTCATTATAATTGTATTTGCCATCTTCAACAATGGAATAATATTCGCCATTGTTTTTATAAACTTCATTAATACTTAAACTATATTCAAACACTTGCTCTTTTGAATAAGCGTCCGCAAAATAATATCTGCCTTCGTGATATTGAAGTGGTTTTGTGTTTTCAGTTTTTGTAATAAAGGCAAATCCATTTTGTAAGTAATTTTTATTAGTTTCAGGGTTGAAAGTTTCAGAATTATCTTCATCAGGGTTTGGCTCTGAAGCGCCATCATCCTCACCTTCATCATTTTCTTCATTTGGTGTTGGGTCTTCTTCTACTACTTGAGTAGGGTCAACTATTGCAAATAAATTATCATATGAATAGTATATGTTATCTGCTTCATTGTTTTTATAAACATTTATACCACTATTGTCATAATAGTAAGTTGTGCCATTATCAACTAAGGTATAAACTTCGCCTTCATACACTTCATAAACATTTGACGCATAAAATGAATCATTATATATAGCGCCCAAAGTTACAACACTAAAGTAATTAACTTCAATTTCAACATTTTCTTCATTAGTTTTTGTACGTCTAGTATAAGTTATTCTGTCGCCTTTTTCGTTAAAGTAAGCTGTGTCTTTTGATGCGTCTTTTGTAAGAGTTAATTTTAGGTTTCCGCCTTCACTTAAAATAATTGAACGTAAATAATAAACTGCATTATAAGTAGGGTTAAACTCCGAAAGGCTGCTACCATTATAATAATAATTTCCGTCAACATTTACAGATAATTCACCATTAGCATCTTCATAAATATTACCTAAAGCATCAACTGAATATTTTTCACCTTCTTCAAGTAAACTTACTTTTGAATAATAATCATTGGTTTTTACAATAGCGTCTGTATGACTTATTTCTTGATTTTCAAAAATTACGTTATTGTTTTCTACTTTTAAAGTATAGTAGCCTGTTGAGTACGAAGTTAAATCAAATAAAATTTGATTTGGACCAGTAGCACCATCTGCTACCACAACGGAGTTATTATTTGTGTTATAAAAATATCTTTTGCCACCTTCTAAATAATAAATTTTATTATATGTAGCAGAATGAGTACCATCATTTTCAGCGATTTCGTACATTGCATAGTAGTATTTAGTATTGTTTTGAGCATCTTGATATAGCCAAGAATATAAAACCTCTTCACCATTATAAGTATAGTAAGTGTTAGTAATATTTTCGTCACTTATTATGTCAGTTCTGCCAAGCATATTTAAGTAAATATTTTGTTGGTCAATTACTATATAGTGTAACAACTTGTTGTTAACCATATAATGAGTAACTTCGTCTAAAGTAAATTCGCTAATTTGTGAAGTATACATTTGTGAGTTTAAATACAAATGAATTTTTCCGTCTACTTCATGAACAAACAATTCTTCACCACCACTAGAGTATGGATTATTTTCAGTATCAAAATAAACCTCACCATCATACGCATAGTAAAAATTATCGCCAATTTTAAGTAGGTTTTTGCCTGAATCGTCTTGATAAACACCACTATTTTCAAACACTTTGCCAGTGTAAATATCAACTACAAATTCATAGTTTTCTTGAGTAGAATTCCAGCCCTCAAACTTAGTATAATATTTGCCATTGTAATAATACAATCTTGTATCATCTAAACTTTTGTATACAGGTATTTCTTTTCCGTCAACAACCTGAGTTTTTACAAACATTAGATAAATTGTAACAGGTTCTGTGGACGCTTTTAATGGATACAAAATGCCTTCTTTTAGTTCAATTGAGTAATTGTTACTTACACCAACACGAGTTAAACTTAAACCAGCAAGCTCTTGATAAATTCCGCCATTAATGTAATAATCAATGCCTGTAGTTAAAAATACATTTTGCTTATTGTTTACAAAATACTTAATGTATTTATAATCTGAACTATCATCTATAAAGATATATTTTTCTTCGCCATCTATTAAAAATTTTTGCAAATCTACATATTCTTGCAAATAATCGCTTGCTAGTGTACCACCTGTGTCAGACACACGCTCGCCTGCAAAATATGCTTTCCAAAGAATATCATCTTTTCCCTTTTCGTAAGTAATATTAAAGTTTTTACCGCTTAAAGCGCTTGCGTTATATAAAGCCTCGCCTTCAATTTCAACAATTATATAAGCTTTAAAATCTTGTAACGCACATTCAATAACCAATCTTTTATCCGTAAAATCAAACTCATTTAAAGCGGTTATTTGAACATTTACGCCTTGATAGCCATCTTTTTCAATTAATTCAGTTTTAATGTCTATATATTCTTTATCGCAGTCATGTATTTTTGAACCAACTTTGTCCTGCATTTTAGGAGTAAGTACAACGTCTTTTAATTTTTTAAGCATACCAACATATGTGTGGTCAAGCCCTACAGCAGCTGGGTCAGGATTTACAAAAAGCGAAATACTGTCTGTATCATTTTGAAGTGTAAAAGTTTTTACATCATTTATACCAATACTTAAAGAACCTTCAGCCATAATTGACGCAACTTCAACGTCTTGCGTTGTATAAGTTTTTGAAGCAAAAATTATTTTGCCGTTTAGTTTATTTAACAAGTCGCCAATCGATGCAATATTTGCACTTACAAAATATTTTTCATATTCATATAAACTTGCCATAAACGCAAAAATTGTAAATTCGCCCTGTGCTTTAATTATTACTTGACCTGCAGAATTTACAGTTGCAATTTTATCGTTACTTGAAAAATATTTTGTAATTTTAGGTGTTGAGCCATAAGGCAAGTTCGAATTTTGTGGAATGAAATTTTTTAGTTCCACATTAAATGTAGTATTAATATATAATTTTTTGCCATTTAAATCATCGACCATTGAGGCTGAAAAAACCTTAGTATCAATTTTTGTGGTTATCTCATCAGACTGTCTTTCCACAGCGCCACTCAAACTAGTTTCTTGTGAAGATGTAACAGCACTTAAAGTAAAAGCGCCATTTAAATTTACTAAAGATAGGTTTTCTTCTAATATTTCAAAGTGAGTAGAATATTTATTTTCTGGGTCAGTTATAATTTCATTATAAATTTCTTGAGCCGCTAAATACATATGGTCTGCGCACTCATCGTCTGCAAATATTTTGTATCTTGATTTTAAAATTTCAAATTTTTCAAGAGATTTTCCTAAATTTTCACTTTCAAAAACCGTAAAGTCAAATTTTAATTCTTGTACTTCTTCTGGTTCTTCATATTCCTCATCTTCAACAATAGGCAAATTCCAAACACCATTTAAAAGCGCTTCATCAACCTTTTGTTTTAACTGATTGTATATACCATTTACATAATACTCTTCATCACTAAAATCGTCACTATCCAATAAATTTTGTTTAACTAAAATTTCTATAGGTTTTTTTGCATATACTTGCTTTTCATTTGAAATATCGTATGGAACTTTATCTAAAATAGGATAATCTTTTCTATCTTTTATAACCTGATTATTATCATCTATTTGTGGCCTATTTAAGCCAAAAACCGCTGCAGAAATATCGTTTTGAGATGTAATTTCCAAGTCAAAGTCAAGTTCTGTTGCATCTTCTGGCGTAGGGTTAATTTTAAAATTGTAAACCCTGTAAATTAAAACTTCATTATTATTAAGTTCCGCATCAAAATCACGACCATCTTCTAAAAATTGCGCTCTTAAATAATTTATAACGTCTTTATAATACAAACTATCGTACGGAAAATCAACTTTATTTGATGCCTCATTTCCTTCGTACTCGCTATCCTTACCGGCAATCATATAAAAGCCAGAATTTTCGGTGTTTTTGATTTTTGCAGAAGAACAAGGCAACACCGAATAAGTAGCATCTTTTTCAGTATCGGCTTTATAAAATATGTAATAATCTTCGGTTGCGTTTTCTTCGCTCAGTCTTAAAAAAGAGCCAGAACTATCACTTGCATTAGTTGCAAATTCAAACGATAGTAGTTGTTCATAACGCGCTTTAAAACCGCCAATTAAATAAATGTATAAAAACATTAGCCCTACTAAAACAACAATAGAGCCAAAAGCTATTAATGACGGCACAAGCCAAATGTTTTTTTTGTTGGTTTTCTTTTTTGCCATACAAACACCCTTTAAGAAAATATTTTAACTTAGTATTTTCATTTAATAAAATATTATATATATTACAAGTATAATTATAAAAGCAAACACGACATAAAGTCAAACAAAAAAAGCCCCATTAGTAAAAACAAAGTTTTTAAAAGGACTTTTTTTAATAAATTTTATTTAAGTGTTAACATTACAACCGTTTCAACATGTTTAGTTTGTGGAAACATATCATATGGTCTTATATATGAAATTTTATATTTTGAATTTTTTTGCGCGCATAAAATATTTAAATCTCTTGCAAGGGTTGATGGGTCGCATGAAACATATAAAATTTTTAAAGGCGCAACCTCATTAAGTGTATTTAATAAATTTATTGCGCAACCTTTTCGTGGTGGGTCTAAAACCACAACCGTTTTATTTTCTTTAATTTTTTGTTTTAAATCATTTATTACTTTCGCGCTGTCACCACAAATGTTTTGAACATTTAAAATATTGTTTTCTTTACATAATTTATCCGCACTTTTTGTAGCCTCATCTACAATTTCAACACCAATTGCATTTTTAACGCATTTACTAATTAATGCGGTTAAAAGACCAGCTCCAGAGTATGCGTCTATTGCAAGGTCAAAACCCTTACACTCCTCAACAACTTGTTCATAAATTAAATTTTTAATATAAGTATTTACCTGCATAAAGCACTCGTTATTGATAGTATATCTCACGCCAAATTCAACAAGTTCAATTTCTTCTAAGCCACAAAGGTGAGTATATTTACCTATTGGCAGATAATTACTGGCCTTAGCATTGTTAATGATACCTAATCCCACAGCCTCAAACTCAGTTAAAAGCGCAGTAAAATAATCTTCATAATTAGGTAGCTTGTTTTTTGTTAAAACCAATGTTACTAAAAGCGAAGCACCAACTTTTCGAGCAACAATTTGTTTTAAAAGCCCCTTATTTGTTTTAGGGTTATATATTGAAACACCATACTTTTTCACAAACTCATTTGTGATTTCGATTAGTTTTTTACACCAACTTTGAGTAATAATACAATCGTTAATTGGAAGTAAATTATTGTTTGTGTCATGCATACAAATTTTACGAGACACACAATCAAAAGGTGCAGAAATTTTATTTCTGTAACCATAACTTAAATTGCTTGAAATGCACGGCAAAACCATTGCATCAATTTTTGCAATTTTATCAATAGCATTTTGTATAATTTGTTGTTTTATTTTAAGTGCCTCATTGTACTCAATATGTTGCAATTGACACCCACCGCAAATTTCATAGTAAGGGCATTTTGCATTAGTTCTAAATTCACTTGTTTTATTAATACTGTTTAAAGAGCATTCAACATAACTTTTTTTAACGCATTGTGTATTAGCAACAACTTCTTCCCCCTGTAAAGCATAAGGCACAAACGCAACTTTACCATCAGGCGAAACACCAACACCCTCGCCATTAGCACCATAATTTAAAATTTTACATACAAATTTTTCATTCTTTTCCATGTAAAAATTGTAATATTTTTTTTAAAATTAGTCAATTAAAATTTGTAAGTTTAAAATGCTTATAACTAGATAAAAATTAATAAAAGACTAATAAAAGGTGAAGTATGGATTGGAGTAATTTTTGGAATGAATTTTTAATATGGCTAGAAACCGAGGGACTTATGAAATTTACCTCGCTTGTACTTGTAATTATAATAGGTTTTATTGCAATAAGAATTTTGCTTAGAATAATTAAAAAGGCTTTTTTAAAAACAAGGCTTGACAACACAGTTGGCGACTTTTTGCTATCTATCATAAAATTTTGTTTATATTTGGTTTGGGTTTTGGCCATGATATCTAGCCTAGGCGTTTCACTAACAGGATTTACTGTTATTGCAACCGCACTATCCCTTGGTGTTTCTTTGGCGCTTGAAAACCTACTTTCAAATTTGGTTAACGGCTTTGTTATAATTTCGGGCAAACTTTTTAAAGAAGGCGATTGGGTACAAATTGGCGACGACGAGGGCGAGGTTAAAGGCATTCATATTTTATACACTAAACTAAACACTGCTGACAACAAGCAAATTTCAATACCAAATTCACAAATTATGACTAAAAGTATTATTAATTTTAACTCGCAAGGCACAAGACGAGTTGATGTTTCATTTGTAATTGCAAACTTTGAAAGTGTTGACAAAACCAAACAAATTATGGAAGAAGTGGTTAATAATTGTGGTTATATTTTAAAATCTCCTAAACCATTTTTCGCGGTAATAGAAGTTAATGAATTGGGCGCAACAATCACAACTCGTGTATGGGTAGACGCTAAAAATTTTTGGGACACAAAGTATTATTTAATAGACAATATTTTTAACAAGCTAAAACGCAACAAAGTTGCCATTGCAAAACAAAATATCATGGTTGAAATATTAGATGGTAAAAATAAGGTAGAATTTAGAAAAGAGCCCTTGCCCAAATATAAAAAGCAAAAAGAAAAACAAACTTAAACTTGCAATTTTAAAAAAGATATACTATACTTTTTTTGTAATAAAATTAGTTTGTTTAGGTGTTAAATGGCAGAGTATATTCTTTCACAAATTTTTATATGTTTAGGCTTAAGCGCGCTTGGTGCAAGTTACTTTGTAAAAAACTACAAAATTGTAACCATACTCTGTATAATTTGCGCAGTTTTAGCTGCTATAGGTTACGCACTTTTAGGCGCAACTACTGCCATATTTTTAAACGCTTTAGGGGTGGTTTCATACATTTTCTTTTACATTTTTAAAATAAAAAATAAAGAAAATCCATTTTACTTTATATTAATTTTGTGGACAGCCACAATTATTAATGGTGTTTTAACTTTTACAGGGCCTGTTAGTTTAATACCCACCATTGCAAGTTTGTTTTTTTATTATTCTGTTTGGCAAAAAAACACCTTGGTGTATAGAGTAATTGGCGTCTTAGCATCAGTTGCTTATGTTTTTTATAACTTATTATATAAATCTTACTTTGGCGCAATTTTACAAGTAGTTTTATTTGTATTTGCACTTGTTGGGTTAATTTATTATTTAATTGAATTATATAAATTTAAAGCACAAAAAAATACTACCACAAGGTAGTATTTTTTATTTTATCTTAAAGTTAAACCAAAGTGGAATGCATGGTCTATAAATGATTTATGGAAATTTTCAATCTCTGTACTTGTTAAGGTATGGTCATAAGAATAAACATTTACCCTAAATGTATAACTACGTTTATTGTAAAGCGCCTGTTCGTCTTCATAAATATCCGCCAACGCAATTTCGTAAGTTAAAGAAGATTTAAAGTTTTTAAGATACTTTTCAATTTCGCCAAACACTAAAGTTTTTGGAGCAACAAAGTTAAAGTCCAAATTAGTTGCTTGATATTTTGAAAGTTGTTTGCTTTTTGCTTGAGTGCCTTCAACTTGTGCAAATTCTTTAAAATTAATTTCAAGCATTACCATGTTAAGTTTTTTGTCAATATTACGCTTAACTTTTGGGTTAACTATGCCCATATATCCCACAACTTTACCATTTAACAAAATCTCAGCATTGTTTTTTGGAGATACAAAGTTTTTATTTAGTTCTACTGAAAGTTTGTATTCTGGTTTTGTGTGAAGTAAATTATTAGATATAGTTTCCACAATTTCTTTAAGTTCAAAGTAAAGTTCTTTTTCTTCTTTATCACTCATTAAAACTATACTTAAATTTTTGTTTTCGATATAATTTCCATCAGCATTTTTGCCTGTTACACATCTTCCAATTTCAAAAATGCCAACATTTTTTGTGGTGTTTTTATTTTCAACAGCAATTTTAATTAAAGTAGGAACTAATTCACTTCGAATGGCATTTGCACTTGGGTCAGTAGAATTAATAATTTTAGCAACTGGGGTTGTTTCTATGCCATATTCTTTATTAAAATCGGCAAAATTCCAAATATAAGTATGCACTTCATTAAGCCCAAAATTTTCAGCTAAAATAAGTTTTGTTTCATACTCTAATGTTTGCTCACGACTTTGTTCAACAGGACTAATTTCGGCTTTAACTGGCATTGGTTTAATGTTGTCATAGCCATACATACGAGCCACTTCTTCAACAATGTCCGCAGGAAGAGAAATATCTTTAGTCGCCCTAAACGAAGGCGGAGTAATGAGCATTGTAGTGCCATAATCTTGCACTTTAAATTCAAGCGCTTTTAAAGTGTTTATAACAAACATTTTGTCTAAACTAAAGCCACATTGGCTATTTAAATATTCCATACTAACTTCAATAGGATTTATGGCATATTTCTTTTTATATACGTCAGTTATTGAACTTTCAATAGTATAACCTTCGCAATAACTATCAAGTAGCGCCGCAAAACGCTTAATTGCAATTATTGTGTTTTCAGGGTCCAAACTTTTTTCGTATCTAGCGGATGCTTCTGTTCTCAGCCCTACAGCTTGCGCAGTTTTTCTAATACTCATACTATCAAAGCAAGCACTTTCTAAAACAACGCTTGTTGAATTAGGATTAATTTCGCTATCAAGTCCTCCCATAACACCTGCAATTGCAACAGGTGCATCATTATTGCAAATCATAAGTGAATTATTTGGCACATTTCTTGTTTCTTTATCAAGCGTTGTAAATTCTTTATTTTCATCAAAAGTTTTTACATTGATTTTTTCTATAAAATTTCCGTCAAAAGCGTGCATTGGTTGGCCAACATCTAGCATAACATAGTTAGTTAAATCTGCTAAAAAGTTAATAGCACGCATACCTGTGTAATACAATCTAATTCTAATTTTTGCAGGCGAAGTTTTACGAGTAATATTTCCAAGTTTTATTGCTGAGTAGCGCATACAAGCGTCGTTTTCGACACTAATTTCTAATGGACGTTTAAAGTCGGCTCTTGATAGTTCATTTAGTGCAAGTGGTTTTAAAGGCCTATTTAAAATGCAGGCAATTTCACGAGCCATACCATAGTGGCACCATAAATCAGGTCTATTTGTTAAACTTTTATTATCAATTTCAAACACGGTGTCTTTTACTGGGTACAAATGTGTAATAGGAGTACCTAAGTTAACGTCTTCTAAAATATCCATAATTCCGTCGTTATCTTCACTTAAACCTAGTTCCTTTTCACTACAACACATACCATAACTTTCGTAGCCGGCAATTGTGGCTTTTTCTATAACAAAATCTTCGCTCATTTTTGTTCCAATTTGCGCTAAAGCAACCTTCATGCCTTCTCTTACATTTGGCGCGCCACAAACAATGTTTAAAATTTCTGTGCCATTATCAACTTTTAATAAATGTAATTTTTTGCTATTAGGATGATTTTCTACTTCTAAAATTTTAGCGACAACAACAGTGTCTAAATTTGCGCCAAATTCTTCCACGCCTTCGATTTCAGCGGTGGCAAGCCCTATTTTTTTAATAAGTTCTTGTTTGTCAACACCAGTTAAATCTACATAATCGCTAATCCAATTTAAACTTATTTTCATATGCTATCTCTCTCCTATTACCTAGTACCAATATTTTTTAAGAATTTTAGGTTACCTGAATTTAAAATTCTAATATCTTTAACACCAAAACGCATCATGGCAAGTCTTGTTAAGCCCAAACCAAATGCAAAACCTTGATTTGTTTTTGGGTCAACGCCACCCATTTCTAAAACGCGTGGATGAATCATGCCACAAGGGCAAAGTTCTATCCAGCCTCCATTTTTGCAGGTAGCACAGCCCTTACCATTACAGAATGGGCAAGAAATATCTAGTTCAAAGCCAGGTTCAACGAATGGGAAAAAGCCTGGACGAAGCCTTACATCAATATCTCTTTTTAAAACTTTAGAAAGCATTTGCTTCATAAAGTAAATTAAGTTTGCAATAGAAATGTCAGGACCAACCATCATGCCTTCTAGTTGGAAGAAAGTGTTTTCGTGGCTTGCGTCCATGCTTTCATTTCTAAAGCACCTACCTGGGAAAATAACCTTGCAAGGTGAACCATAAGTTTTTAAAATTCTGTTTTGAGCGGCAGAGGTTTGAGTTTTTAACACTTCGCCATTTTCTAGCCAGAAAGTGTCTTGCATATCACGTGCTGGATGGTTTTTAGGAACGTTTACCGCTTCAAAGTTGTTGTATTCGGTTTCAACTTCATTGCCGTCTTCCACCACAAAGCCCATAGATTTAAACACTTCTTCAACTTCTTTTTGAACAATTGTAACAGGATGAAGTGACCCCTCTTTTTTAGTGCTTGGCAAAGTAATATCATAAAGTTCGCAACTTGCAAGTTCTTGTTCAATTTCAAGTTGTTCAATCATTTTTTCGGTTTCATTTAAAGCATTAGCCACTTCTTGTTTAAAGTCGTTAATAGCAATACCATATTCACGCCTTTGATCAGATGGCACATCTTTTAAACCTTGCAAAGCCTCAGTAATTTTACCTTTTTTACCCAAAAATTCTAGTCTTAAATTTTCTAGTTCTTCGCAAGAAGCAATCGCTTTAATTTTGTGTTCAAATTCTAATCTTAAATTTAAAATATCCATAAATACCTCTCTTATATTTTTTCATTTTTTACTTGTTTTTTTACTTTATTGATTATCTTTTACTAAACTCAAACATTGCAATACCTACGCTCATAGGTAAATTTAGGCTATCTATTTTATTTGAGTGGTTTATTAAAACGCTTGTGCCTTTTTGGGTGTAGTCACGTGGCAAGCCCGTTGCCTCATTCCCAAATACTAAGGCAAAGTTTTCTTTAGGGGTTTTAAACTCGCCTAAATTTTTTTCGCCATTTAACATAAATAAGTACAGTGGCAAGGTGTTTTCGCGTTCAAAATCTTCAAAACTTTCAAACTCTTTAACACTTAAACTAAACACAGCGCCCATAGATGCCCTAATAACTTTAGGATTAAAATAGTCTGCACAAGGTTTTATTAAACTAATATTTGTAAAACCAAAGCCTAGTGCAGTTCTAAAAATTGTGCCTAGGTTGCCCATATCGCTAGGGTTAACCAAAACAAGTTGTTTACCCTCTTTTGTAAAAGGTTTTTTAAACTTTTTAAACACGCCAATTACAAAGCAATTTTCTTTTGGCGAAAGTTTGTTAATTAATTTATCGTTGGTCTCAATTTGCACATTTTTGCTGTTTGCCAAGGCAATTAAATTACCAACATCTTGCGTTTTTATAAGTTTACTTGAAAATATTAACTTTTCCACATATTCTGCACAATTTGTGAGTAATTCAAAAGTTGGAAACAAGCCTAAAGTAAAACTTAAAGAGCCGTCCTTTTCGTATTTTTGCATTATACTCTCCTTAATATTTATTTTTCAAAAGTATCACAACTATTTTTTTCATTTAAAATTGTATTATATTTTTCAATCATGCGTTTTGTCGCAGGGTCGGTTACTACTTTTAAAGCATCCGCTATTTTTAACCAAACAAGACTATCTGATTCACTGCTTTTCACGAAATTTTTTTGACTCACTTCAAATAGATACCTAAAATCGTAATGAATGTGAGAAGGCATTTTGCTATCGTGCTTAAAAGTAAATTTACTAAGGTCAAATATTAAGTTTTGTACCTTAAACTTTTGAATGCCTGTTTCCTCCCTAATTTCGCGCACGGCTATTTCAAAAGGTTTTTCTTCATCATCTTCTGCGTGCCCGCCAAAACCAATAAGTTTATTTAATTTTTTATGGTAATTTAATAACACATAGTCACCACACACAACAAGTCCGCCTGCTGTTATATGACCGTTAGGGTCATTTTTATCAAATGGGTCTTGAGAATTTAAAATAAACTCTTCCATTTCCAAGCACAAAGATATGTCGCAATAATATTTTGCGCCATACCTATCTAGTTGAGCAATTAAATCAAGCTTGTCCAATATTTTCATACTACCTCAAAAAACAAAAACGCCCCCAAAAGCAAACGCTTTAAGGGACGATAAAATTTTTTACCGTGTTACCACCCAAATTGATTAATTTTAATAATTAACCCACTCATTTAAGTTTTTAACGTAAACCACCCGAATGTTATTTCTAACACCAACTCCCGCAAGCGAACTTCGTGCTATACAATTCCTTTTTTCACTTACAGCCCATGGTGAAAAATCTCTAATAGTTTTTATATAGCCTTACTAAAAATGCGATCTTTGTTTTTACTAGGCATATAGTATCATATTTATTAACTTTTGTCAAGGAAAGATTTTAAACTTTACAAAACTCCCCAAATAAAAGTAAATATTGTTATTAAAATGCCTAATAAAAGCGACCCTATTAAAAATATTTTATTTAATAAGCTAATTTTAATATTATCAGCCTCCCCACGAGGTATCATAATATCAACAACGCTATTAATGCCTTTAAACCTTTCTTTGAAATAAATATCAAAACCGACTTTTGCTTCTTCTGGAGTTATAGGGTTTTGCGCGTCAACCTCAGAAAAATCAAGCGACAATAATTGAAAGTCTTTTTCAATTTCCCTATAACGAGTTTCGCGAAATAACAGCGCAATTAAATAAACAATTCCTAAAACGACTAAGCAAATTGTAAGTGTAGAAATTAAAAAGCCCAAACCAAAACTTTGCGTAAAAATAGTATAAATATAATTGCTTAAGTTTCCAAAAGGAAGCCCTTTGTTTGCAGCAAACTCTAAATACACATTTATAAAATTATTAGTAAAATGCATTATAACCGCAGGCCAAATATTATTTGTAGCAATTGCAACATAGCCCATAATAAAACCAAGAACAATTGCATAAAACACTTGATTTACATTAAGGTGCATAAGGCCAAATAAAACCGATGAAATTATTAGCGCTCTTTTATAACCAATATGATTTTTAGCTTCGTTTAAAACAAAACCCCTATGCAAAAATTCCTCACATAAAGCCGGAAGTACAGCCACGCATACAACACCTACAACAAATTTTAAAAGCGTGTCATAAGTGTATGAGGACGACACTAAACTGCGAAGCCCTTCATAGCCGAACATTGAAAGTATTGCTGAAAATATAAACGCTACAAAAAAGTTTAATATGCAGGTTAAAATACCAAGTAAAAAACTATACATTATGCATTTTGGGGAAAGTTTTTGAAACTTATATTCTTTAAAAATTGTTTTTGTTTTGTTTTTTGTAAATATTTTTATAAGTACAAACGGTAGTAAAAATAGTATTAAAATTTGGATTATGACTGAAGACACAATACTTAAAATTGTTTGGTCTTTAATAAATGAAAAAGCGCCTAAACTACTTGCAATGCGCAACAAAACAAACGTGAAAATCACGATAAAATATATTAAATATGTTTTGTTTATTGAAAGTTTTTTCATTTACTAATTTTCCTAAATTTTATATACAACTTTATTATATGATTTTTGTTTTGCTTTATTGCACAAATTAAATTAAAAATCCAGCAACAATGGTAACTATCCAAGTAAACACACCTATAAATACAGATACAGTCAATGCCCCTTTGTCGTCAAAATATTCTATTTTTGCTGGTGCAAAATCTCTTGTATCAGTTGAATTTTGAATATCTTTATTTGTATTTTCTATAAAACTTTCAGGGGCAAGATTTTCAATAATTTCGCCTTGTTTTTTATGACATAACTTTTTAAACAGTTTACATAGCAAAACAATAACGCCAACTGCACCTAATGCAATAATAATAGGCAAGAAATAATCCCAAAAGATAGTATATTTTGTAACCCAAGCGTCTTTTACAATAAAGTTCACAACAAGCACTGTCGCGTTGTTAAAAAAATGTAAAATTATGGCATAAATTATATTACCTGAATTATACACAATAAACGCCAATACTAATCCCAATATGAATTGATATATACATTGTTCTAAACTCATATGCAAAATCATAAACATTAGGGCACAAATTAAAAGCGCTTTTTTATATGATAAACTTTTCAAACCACCCAATATAACGCCACGCATTGAAAGTTCTTCGCAAAGCGCCGGCATGATAGCCATAACAAAAAGAGCAACTAATAAAAGCCAAAAGTTTTGAGTTGCACCAAACAGGCTTGTTGAAATACTTACATTGTAGCCAATTTTTGAAAGCACAACAGTTATCATGTCCGAAAACCAATTAAATCCAAACAGCGCAACAAGTCCAATAGCAATACAAATTAAAACTTTTTTATAGTCAAGTTTAAAATTAATATTATTTGCCTTTCTAAAATTTACATTTCGCTTTTTTGAAACAATAAAAACACCGCATAAAATTGAAATTTGAATTATAAAACTACTTATAAAACTACCAGCGGTTCCAGTAAGTAAAAATTTTGCGACATTACTTTCACCAAAAAAAATTTGCACAACTAATGAAAATGTAAAGTAAATTAAGTACGGCAAAAAAATAGCCAAAATAAACATTAGCGAAGTATCTTTTACAGTATAATGATTTGTTTTATTAACTTGGTTTTTCACTTTTACGCCTCAATAAATATTATTTTCTTGCATTATATCACAAAACCCATAATTTTCAAAAAAATAAACTAGTTTTTTTGACGTTCGCTTTCTTTAATTTCTTTTTTTTCTTTATTGTATAAAGAATATGAAACGCCAAACGCTCCAAACCCTAAAGACGCCGAGCAAAGCGTAGCCACACAAAAAGCGTTTGAAATATTTTTATAATCATTCGTCTTTTTATCTAATTCGTTAACTTTTTCATCGTTAAAGTATTGCGGATAATTATCATACATATACTCTCTAAAACTATCACTATAACTGTATTCTTTATATTCATCATACTCTTTTTTTGATATTATTTTGTCTTGATAATAAAGTTTATAAATATAATTGCTATATTCTATCCACACTCCGTCAGATCTGTCTTCTCCTCTCAAATATTCAGTAATTGCCACAAGTTCATCTTCATGAGCACGAGTTTCGCAAATTTTAAAAATAACTGCAGGTATAGTTAGCCCCACTGTAATACCCGCGCAAGTAATTAATGAAATTAAAGAATATTTAACCTTGTCTGTAAGTGAAATTTTAACTGTACGTTTTTTCATATATTTAATCTCCCAAAATAATAATATACTTTTATAAAATTTTAATCAAGTAATCCAAAAAATTTATAATTATTGTATAATTTAATTTTCATAAAAAAACACGCCTTGACACAGCCTAAAAAAATTGATATAATTTATTTGATAAAGGAAAATAATATGAAAAAACTTTTACTACATGCTTGCTGTGCACCATGTTCTAGCGGTGTCCTACCTCAAATTTATAAGGATTATGATATAACCCTTTATTTTTACAACCCTAATTTAGATAGTGAAACTGAATTTAATAAAAGATTAGAAGCAGTGTATAAATTGGTAAATGCGTTTAATACCGAATTTAATACCAATGTAAAATTAGTTGTTCCACCATTTAACAAACAGGAATTTTTAGGTAAGGTACAAAATTTGTTAAATGAAAAAGAAGGTGGCAAAAGGTGCGACGTTTGCTTTAGTATACGTCTTCAGGAAACTGCAAAATACGCAAAAGAAAATAGCTTTGATTTATTTGCAACAACGCTTACCATTAGCCCACATAAAAATTTTGAAACAATTAACAAAATTGGTCAAAATATAGGTAGCAGTTTGGGTGTAGAATATTTGCCAAGCAACTTTAAAAAACATAACGGTTTTTTAATGTCAATTGAGTATTCAAAAAAATATGATTTATATAGGCAAACATACTGTGGCTGTAAACTTGGTCAATAAAAATTCATATAAACTGCGTAAAAAAAATTCTCAATTTTTAGTGAGAATTTTTTTGTTTTATAATACCATTTAAATTAAAGTGAGTTTTACATTTTCTCCATTTTGCGCGCTTTGATAAGATAAATAATACCCTGCTCCATTTGGACTTTCGACATCAATAGGCAAAAACGAAAAATGATTATCAAAATTAAAAGGTTTATCTTCAATACTTTTTGCTGGATGCCCATAGCACAAATATTCAGGAGTGCCTTCTTCGTTATTTATAACACCTAAAACGTAATATGAACCGTTTTGTTTGTCAATCCTTACAAAAGTTGAGTTTGGCAAAATTTCTTCCAACACTTCTTCATGCTGACTTGCCGTAATCAAGCTATCAATTTGAGAAGAAAGCCCTTCGTAAAAACTCGTTTTAGCGCTTTGTCCTTTAGTAATTTCTTTTACCCCACTTGACAAAGCATTTATTTTTTCTTTAACACTTTCCTTAGATGATTCATTTTTACAATAAAAATAATTTTTGTACATACAATTTTGACATTTGTTTTCGCTCTCGCCAACAAGGTCATCAATATAATTAGAAAATTCCTCTTCATATAAATTTTCTTTTTCGTCTTCAGTTAATTTTTGCAATTCTTGATTTTTAAATTTTAAAACTTCGTTAGACTCTTTAAATTCTTCATCTTTAAAAAGATTTTGAGTTATCGCGTTTTGTTCATTTAGTTTTTCTTCCAACACTTTTTCAACCATTTTGTCTTGCTCAGTATTATCCATAAATTTAATCATTTCACTTGCATAAATACTTGTAGTTTCAGTTGAGCCTATTAGCAGTGTATTTACTTTAGCGCCCACTTTTACAAGCACACAACTAATTTTTGCATTCAAAATATTTTCTGGATTTTCAAGAGAAAAAGCAAAACTATCTTGCCCATTTGGAATTTTAAACTTTGACATTTTATCGTTTATTTTAACTCCAAAAACAAGATTGTCTTTACTGTCTAAATTATAGCACCTTAAAAACCCCGTTGCTTTTGTGTTTAATATTTCAAAAGTGACTATACCTTTTTGATTAGATACACCGTCATACTCCGCAGGTGATAAAATAACATTTTTTTTGATTATTGTAGCCATATAAAAACTCCTTGCACAAATTTAACTTTTACAACAAATCTTTTCAATACCTTTTTTTATGATAATTTGTCTTATTTTGTTAAAAATTAGCAAAGCACTTTTAATTATTATTAAATTTATACAAACGTTTTTCTTTATAATCTTTAACTTTTCTTATGCTCTCTTTTTCATTAATAAAATCAAATAGTTTACATCCAACAACCTTTATAACTTTGTAAATTGTGTCCATGTAAAAATCATTTGCTCCATTTTGCATTTTACGTAATGTGCTTAAACTTATTTTACATATTTCACAAAACTCTTTTTTGCTTAACTTGTTCTTTATTAAATAGTCATTAATTAAATTATAGTTTATTAGTTTGTACATAATATATTACCCCATCAAATTTTTAGTGCGTATTCGCACATCAAATTATACTGCACTTCAAAACACATTGTCAAGAAAAATGTCCACATTCGCACAATTTGTTTGTCATGTGCGAAAATGCATATAATATTTATGGAGGTATTTATGAAAATTTTTTGCGAAAGATTAAAAGAGTTGAGAATTGAAAATAATTTAACTATAGTAAAACTCGCTTCAGAATTAGGAGTTGAGCATTCAACTATTTCTAGATGGGAAAACAATATCGTTACACCTAGTATTGACCACTTGTATAATATAGCAAAATTTTTTAATGTAACATCAGACTACTTAATTGGTTTGGAAGATTAATTTATCAATCAATTACAAAGTGAGACACAGTATCAATAACATTATTTAATTACAGATATTTGGCGCGACAAAAAAACAAGGCAATATGCCTTGTTTTTTATTGAATTAATTTTTGTTTTATAAATTCGCCAGTAATTGATTTTGGGTTATTTGCAACTTGTTCAGGAGTACCCACTGCCACAATTGTGCCACCTTGGTCGCCACCCTCTGGGCCTATATCAATAATATAGTCAGCAACTTTAATAACGTCTAGGTTATGCTCAATAACTACACAAGTGTTGTTTTCGCCAACTATTCGTTGTAAAATTTTAATAAGTTTATCAACATCTGCAAAATGAAGCCCCGTAGTTGGTTCATCTAAAATATACAACGTTTTACCTGTGCTTCGTTTACAAAGTTCTGTTGCAAGTTTAACCCTTTGCGCCTCGCCACCTGAAAGCGTAGTTGCGGGTTGCCCCAATTTAATATACCCCAAACCCACATCAAATAGCGCCTGCAATTTATTTTTGATTGACGGTATATTATTAAAGAATGCAAGAGCTTCCTCAATGGTCATATTTAATACATCATAAATATTTTTACCTTTATATTTTACCTCTAAAGTTTCGCGATTATAACGTTTGCCATGACAAACTTCGCAAGGAACAAAAACGTCCGGTAAAAAATACATTTCAATTTTTTTAATGCCATCACCCGAACACGCCTCACATCTGCCACCACTTACATTAAACGAAAACCTACTTGGGCTGTAACCTCTTTCGCTTGAAAGTTGAGTTTTTGCAAACAATTCCCGTATTGCAGTAAACACGCCAACATATGTTGCAGGATTTGAACGTGGAGTTCTGCCTATAGGGCTTTGGTCTATAGAAATTACATTTGTAATATCCTCGTATCCTTCAATAGACTTATATTTGCCTTCAACTAACTTAGTTTTATTTAATTTATTTGAAAGCGCAGGAAGTAAAATATTTGTAACTAAACTCGACTTACCACTACCACTAACACCCGTAACGCAAGAAAGTGTACCTATAGGAAACTGTGCAGTAATATTTTTTAAGTTATGTTCTTTTGCTCCTGTAATTTTGATAAAGCCACGTGGCTCGCGCCTTACTTGAGGCACTTTTATTTTATATTCGCCACTCAAATATTTGCCTGTAAGTGAATTTTTATTTTTTATAATATCCTGTGCTGTTCCCTGCGCCACAATTTCGCCACCATGTATGCCAGCGTTTGGACCAACGTCAACAATATGATCAGAAGCAAACATTGTATCTTCGTCATGCTCAACAACAATTACAGTATTTCCTAAATCTCGCAACTTTTTAAGAGTATCAATAAGTTTAACATTGTCGCGTTGATGAAGGCCAATGCTTGGTTCGTCTAAAATATAAATAACGCCCACGAGGCCACTACCAATTTGTGTTGCAAGCCTAATTCTTTGACTTTCGCCACCGGATAATGTACTGCTAGTTCGCGCCAAGGTTAAATAGCCTAGCCCTACATTTTTTAAAAAATTAAGCCTAGCATTAATTTCTTTTAAAATGCTTTTTGCAATTTTTTGTTCAGTTTCAGTAAGTGGTAATTTTTCAAAAAATTCTAGTTCTTCCACCACAGGTAATTTACATAATTCGTCAATATTTTTACCGCCAACTTTTATACACAATATTTCTGGTTTTAATCTTTTGCCTTTGCAAGTTTCACACTCAGCATCAATCATGTATTTTTCAATTTCCGATTTAATCCACTCGCTAGTAGTTTGTAAATACCTGCGTTTTAAATTAGGAATAACGCCCTCATAACTTTTATTTAAACTACCTGTAAAGCCATAACTTGAGTACTTGACTTTTATTTTTTCGCCTTCACTACCATAAAGTAGTAAATTTATGATATCAGAGGGTAAGTTTTTTACAGGAGTATCTAACGAAAACCCATATTTTTTTGAAAGGGCACTAAAGTAAGATTTAGTCATTGAGCCATTATCCATGTTCCAACCACTAACCATCATAGCCCCTTCGTTTAACGATTTATTTTCATCCCCTATTACAAGTTTTTCACTTATTTCCTTTTTAACGCCCAAACCTGAGCAATCAGGACAAGCACCATATGGAGCATTAAATGAAAACATACGCGGAGATATTTCTTCAAAACTAAAACCACAAGTAGAACACGCGTAGTTTGTTGAAAAAACATAAGGTTCGTCATCTTTTACTATCATAACTTTATTTTCGGCAAGTTTTAAAGCTTGTTCAATACTTTCTGTAAGCCGAGAAATGCTATCTTCTTTCAAAATAATTCTGTCTAATACAATATTTATATCATGTTTTTTGTTTTTATCAAGAATAATTTCTTCATCCAAATCATACAAAGAGCCATCAACATACACCCTTGAATAGCCACTCTTTTTAAAATTTTCAAACTCTTTTTGATATGTCCCTTTTTTACCCTTAACCATAGGGGCTGTAATTATAATTTTTGTACCCAACCCAAATTCCATAACCTTATCAACAATTTGGTCAATAGTTTGATGGGATATCGGTTTTTTGCAATTAGGACAAAATGGTTTGCCAATGTTTGCAAACAATAGTCTGTAATAATCATAAATTTCTGTGATAGTTCCAACAGTAGAGCGCGGATTGTGACTGGTGGATTTTTGGTCTATAGCAACACATGGACTTAAGCCTTCAATTTGGTCAACGTCAGGCTTTTCCATTTGCCCTAAAAACTGGCGCGCGTAACTAGATAAACTTTCCATAAACTTACGTTCACCTTCAGCAAAAATAGTGTCAAACGCCAAAGTGCTTTTGCCACTACCACTTACACCTGTAAAAACTATAAGTTTATTTCTTGGGAGTTCTAAATTAATATTTTTTAAATTGTTTTCACGAGCTCCCTTAATAATTATTTTTTCCATATTTCCACCTTTTTAAGCAGTACTACTACGCTTTATTGATACCACGTCTCACAATGGCAACGTTTGTTTTTGCCCACTACCTTTGTTGCCAGTAAATTACTGCGTTTAGCGCACACTATTGATACCTTGTATCACAACTTGCCCTTATATCAAACTACTCACTAATCTTTTTTTGTAAGTTTTTAAGTTCGGCAATTTTATCCCTTAATTCAATTGCTTTTTCAAAGTCTAATTCTTTTGAAGCAAGCTTCATCATACTTGTTAAATTTTCAATCATTTTAGGAATTTCTTTAAGATTGATTTTTTCCTTTTTATCATCTTTTGAAGAAATATTAAGTGTGTTTTTAATTTCCTTAATAATTGTTTTAGGCACTATGCCATTAATTTTATTATAATTTTCCTGAATTGCTCTTCTTCTTTCAGTTTCTTGAATTGCCCTTTTCATGCTGTCGGTCATTGTATCTGCATACATAATTACTTTAGCTTCGGCATTACGCGCAGCACGACCAATTGTTTGAACAAGTGATGTTTCGCTTCTTAAAAAGCCTTCTTTATCAGCATCAAGTATAGCAACAAGTTTCACTTCGGGAATATCCAAGCCTTCACGAAGCAGGTTAATACCTACAATAACATCAAAATCGCCTTTCCTAAGACCATTAATAATTTCAACCCTTTCTAAAGTTGTAATATCGCTATGCAAATATTTAACCTTAACCCCAAAATCAACTAAATAAGTTGTTAAACTTTCTGCCATTTTTTTAGTAAGTGTAGTTACTAAAATTCTACCGCCATTTACAACTGTCTTATTAATTTCGCCAATAAGGTCATCAATTTGACCTTCAATTTTTCTAACTTCTACCTTAGGGTCTAAAAGCCCTGTTGGCCTAATAATTTGTTCAACGACTTCGCCATTTGCCTCATTAAGTTCATATTTTGCAGGAGTCGCTGATACATAAATGGCTTGACCAATTCTTTCATTAAACTCCTCAAATTTTAATGGCCTATTATCAAAAGCACTTGTAAGCCTAAACCCATAGTCAACAAGCGCGCTTTTCCTCGCTTTATCGCCATTATACATTGCCCTTAATTGAGGAAGTGTTATATGGCTTTCGTCAACAAACAAAATAAAATCTTCGGGTAAATAGTCAAGAAGTGTAAACGGTGGCTCGCCCGCATTACGACCATCAAAATACCTAGAGTAATTTTCAATGCCACTGCAAAAACCAACTTCGCGCATCATTTCAATGTCGTAATTGGTGCGTTCCTTTAGCCTTTGTGCCTCAATCAATTTGCCTTGTTCTTCAAAATTTTGAACCTGAATTTTGGCGTCTTTTTCTATTTCATCAAGCACACTTAAAAGTTTATCACTACCAATTGCGTAGTGAGTTGCTGGATACAAACAAACATGTTTTAGTACGTTTAAAACTTTTCCACTAACAAGTTCAACTTCCTTAATTTTTTCAATTTCCTCATCAAAAAATTCAATCCTATACGCCCTTTCACTAGTGTAGGAAGGAATAACCTCAATTGTATCCCCCCGCACCCTAAAAGTAGAACGAGTAAAATCAACGTCATTGCGTTCATACTGAATTTCTATAAGCCTTTTAATAACTTCATTCCTAGAAATTTTCATGCCCTCACGCAGTGAAAGTTGCAATCCGTAATATTCTTCAGGGTCACCCATACCATAAATACAACTTACAGACGATACAATAATAACATCCCGCCTTTCCATAACGCTACAAGTTGCACTATGCCTTAGTTTTTCAATTTCGTCATTAACTTGACTTTCTTTTTCAATATAAGTATCGCTAGAAGAAATATATGCTTCTGGCTGATAATAATCGTAGTAAGACACAAAAAACTCAACTGCATTTTTTGGGAAAAACTCCCTAAACTCATTACAAAGTTGAGCCGCTAAAGTTTTGTTGTGCGCAAGCACTAAAGCAGGCCTATTTGCTTTTGCAATTACATTTGCCATAGTAAAAGTTTTACCACTGCCTGTAACACCAAGTAAAACCTGACTTTTTAAGCCGTTATTTAAACCATTAACAAGTTTTTCAATCGCTTGTGGTTGGTCGCCGGTCGGCTTATACTTTGCTGACAACTCAAAATCCATACATTTCCTCCTTTAAATATTTTTAAATATTTATATTTTTCCCCTAAACGCAAACATTATATCACATTTTTTTGACTTTTCATAGACTTTTTTTTCGATTATTTTAAACATTTTATATCTTTATTAATTTTTG
>JAZOQJ010000029.1:0-14721 GCA_045655985.1 Clostridia bacterium
AATTCCCTCAGCCATCCCGCTTATAATAGTAATACCAGAAAGAGACAATGCAGTTGCAAAATTTTCAGTAACACTTTTACCATAACGAGTACACCTTCGTGAACCAACGATTGCAATTGATTTAGTGCCTGCCAAAGATAAATCACCAATATAGTATAAAACAAATGGAGGGTCGCTTATTTGAGAAAGTTTATAGGGATAGTCATTACTTAATAAGGTTGTCATTTTAACATTTATATTTTCAACATTCTTAATAAATTTTTCAGCATTTGATAAAGTATAGTTTTTAATAAATTCGTCAAAATTATCTTTGCCTACTATTTTTAAAATTTCATCTGCCTTAGTTTTTAATTTTGTAAACATATCTTCAGGACTTTCAAATAAATTTAAAAGTTTTACCTTCCTTTTATATGTTAAAAAATTAAAAATATCTAATGCAATTAGTGCTTTTTCATTGTTTGTCATATTTGCTCCTAAAGTAAGTTTATGACCAATATTTTGAATCTAAACTTCTGTAATTAATTGCCTCTAAAAGATGAGCTGGTTCAATATCTTTACTATTTTCTAAATCAGCAATAGTTCGTGCAACTTTCAAAATCCTATTAAACGCACGCGCTGTTAAATTTAAATTGTCAAAAGCAGTTTTAATTAAAAACTCACATGCCTCACTCAAAACGCAATATTTTTTAACCATAAGTGCGGTCATTTCACTATTTGAGTGCACTTTAGTACCTTTAAATCTTTCACGTTGAATAAGCCTTGCAGCGTCCACCCTCTTTTTAACTTCAGCACTACTTTCTTCTTCAGTTTTGCTATTAATATCATCATAAGTTACGCTGTCAACTTCAATATGAAGGTCAATCCTATCCATAATAGGCCCAGAGAGTTTATTTAAATATTTAAAAATATTTGAAGGTGTACATTTACACTCATGAGTGGTTGAGCCATAATAACCACAAGGGCATGGATTCATACTTGCAATTAGTGTAAAATTAGCCGGATATTTAACAGTTTGTGCGTTACGAGATATAGTAATTTCCCCATCTTCTAAAGGTTGCCTTAAAGTTTCAATTGCTCGTTTATCGTATTCAGGCATTTCATCCAAAAACAACACGCCATTGTGCGCTAATGATATTTCACCTGGCTTTGCTTTTGCGCCACCACCAGTTAGTGCTATAATAGTACTTGTGTGGTGTGGTGACCTAAATGGCCTATTATAAATAATGCCTTCTTTTGAGTTTAAAACGCCAGCAACACTATGAATTTTTGTACTTTCAAGCGCCTCTTCAAAAGTAAGGTCAGGCAATATTGAAGGAAAACATTTTGCAAGCATTGTTTTACCACTACCAGGAGGGCCAAGCATAAGCATATTATGACCACCTGCTGCTGCAACCTCCAATGCCCTTTTAGCAACTTTTTGACCTTTTACATATTTTAAGTCATTTTCATAAAATTTTTCATTTTTAACGCTTTCAAAATTGCTTGTTTGTAGTGGGTCACGCTTTATCATTCCACCTAAATACAATACAACTTCACGCAAGCTTTCCATAGGATAGATTTCAGCACCCGAAATAAAACTTGCCTCAACTCTGTTTTCTTCAGGGATAATAAATTTTTTAAAGCCTTGTTCTTTAGCGGCAATTAGCATTGGCATAATACCATTTACACGCCTTAAATCGCCATTTAATGATAATTCGCCTAATATGATATAATTATCAGTACTTTCAACAGGCAATTGGTCGGTTGCCGCTAAAATACCTAAAGCAATACTTAAATCGTATAAAGAGCCCACCTTTTTAGTATCAGCCGGCGCTAAATTAACAATAATTTTATAGATAGGATAATTAAACCCACTATTTTTAATGGCGCTTTTAACACGCTCCTTACACTCCTTAATAGTAGCGTCAGGAAGGCCTACGGTTTCGAACCCTGGCAAGCCATTATGTATATCAATTTCAACATCTATACCATATCCTTCAATACCGTTTAAGCCATAACTTTTAATTTTGGATAACATAAAAACTCCTATAAACCATATTTTACCAATATTGATTTTATTATATCACACAATATATAATTTGAAAAGACAATTTTTTAAAAAAACCACCATTTTGTACAAAAGTAAGTAAAAAAAATCACTCATAATTGAGTGATTTTTTATTATTCAACATGTTCATCAGTGTCTTCACTACCTTCTTCTTCGCCATCAATTAAAAATTCATCATCACTTTCATCTTCAGATGTAGGAGTATCAGTAGTAGTTTCAAGTTCATCTTCATCGACAACATCCGCAACAGTTAATACTTTAGGTTCTTCCGCTGCAGGTTCTGATTTTTTTTCTTCAACTAAAACAGCAAATTCTGTTGTTCTAACTATTTCTTCTGCTTTGCGGCCTCTACCATATTCAATAGCCTGTTCTTCTATTGCAGTTAATACTAAATCTACGCTATCATGCTTACTAGTTACCCCAGGTGCATCATGCGCTTTAGAAAAAACGCTATCTTTTGCTGCAGCTAAATTAGTTTTTGATACATCGTGAGCTGTTTCGTCAATAGCCCCAGGAGGGTCTGTTTTCATAAAACTTGGGTTATTTGACTTTCTTATAATTGCAACTGCTTGGTCGGCTGTTAATTGTTGAGCTATTTTTCTAAATAACAAATCCATTTCAGGAGACATCACATCAGTAATTTGTGGAAGATATTTATAATATAACTCAGGATATAAAGTAATATGTTCTACTAATTCTTTATGAGCAACCCTGCTTCTTGCATCATGCGGTACAAATTGAGCCAAAAGTTTTGGAGTATTTTTAATTTTATCAATCAATAAACCCCATTTACTTTCGCTTCTATCCATATCGCATCTATGTTCATACTGATAAGCTGCCCAAGCTTTACTGTAAGCCATTTGAATTGCTTGTTCCCTTTGGGCGCCCTTTAAACGATTATACCTGTGGGCATTCTTTTCCATCCAATAAGATTTAAATTCATCTTCACAAACGCTTGTATTTAATGATAATTCTTGTTTTGTTAAAAGTTGTGCCCAAGAGTCCTCAAAACCCTTTCTCATTTTTCTGCTACGCAACCTAGTAATAAGCTGAGCGCCTATAAACGTTGCAGCTGAAACACCTGCTGATATACCAGCTACAAGTCCAAATGCGGCAGGAGCTACACCTAACGTTAGGGCGCTTGCAACTATGCTTAAACCTATAACTGAAGTAGCAATTATGCCACCTATTAACATAGTCTTACCTTGTTTTTTCTTTAAATCTTTAACACCTTCAACTTTTTGAGGCTTGCCATCAATGTATAATATTCCACCATTTTGATAAGCATTTTCGATTTGTTTTTGATAAAACGATTTTATTTCTACATTTTTTTTCTTTGAAACGAAATACGCCTTTTCGCTTTCATGCATTATAATACGCGTTAAATCATCCCTATCTTCTTCTGCATTTTTTATAATTAAATCAATATTATCTATTTCAGATTCATAATATTCCCTTAATTGAGGTGTATTTAGTATAAATTGACGCATTTCTTTTAATTCATCAATATATTTACAAACCTCTGCCAAATTTTTTTCTTTTATAACTTTTTTATAATGATCTAAACCACGTTTAACTTGGATTCCAGTTCTTTTACTATGATCGAATTGATCATAACCCATAAGAGTAGAAACCCTTTCATACATTAAGGTGAAAATGGATAAACGATGGTCTTCCAGCCATCTTTCGTCAATTTGTGTTTTATACTTAGAGATTAACTTGTTCCTATCCGAAACAGCTTTGTCTAAAATTATCAAAAAATCGGTTTCTTCATGTGAAAAATCACTATATCTACCAGCTACTTTTTTGCTAGCAAAATATGTATTTTCTTCGCGCGCAGAAGAAATTGTTGAATAGCCTTTGTTACTAGACAACCATTCAAAATATTTTTTCTTAAACTTTGGATTATTATTTAAATTATCAAAATATCGCGCTTTTTCTTCAGGGAGCAATGAATCAATTTGCTCCCTAAATAAAAATTTCATACTCATTTTAAATTTCCTTTATTTTTTATTAAATAGTTTATTATGGTTTATTAGGCAATTTACCAGATTTTAAGATAGCTTTAATTTCTGCTTCAGAATAGCCTAATTGTTGTAAATCCGCCTCAAGTTGAGCTTGGCTTATTTTATTATTACGTCCAGTATCTGATTTTATTGCCCTTAATCTTGCTACAATTGTATCAGCATCAACAACTGAACCATCTTTATGACGGTTAACTACTCCAACAGCATCACTCATTTGACGAATATTGCCGGCAATACCTGAAGCTTCTTTTACTAATGCACCATTTTTATCGTAAATATCTTCGTTGCCAAGCACCTGTGCGATCTGAGCAGTACTCTTTGACATAGATTTAGTATCCTTTGAAATCTTTTTAGTAAATTTAGTTTGTGAATCCATATCAAATTCTTTATTTTCTTCTCTTTTATCATCTCTCATATCATACAATTTACGACCAGTTTCTTTGTTAACCGTACCAATAATTCCACCAGAGAAACCGCTACCAAATGCAACCATACTATTAAATGCCTTATTTCCAAGAGCTTTTTTATTGAATTTAGAACCATAAGCCTCATTAATAGTTCCTACAGCTCTACCAAATACATCATTAGTAGACCCCAATAAACTATCACCCATTCCTTTAAACGCAGCCTTTGTTCCCACTTGCCAATTACCATCTTTATCTTTAATACCTGTAGTGTATCCTTTAATAATAGAGCCACCCGCTTTAATAGGAGCCATAGTTGCTGCGCCAAGAGTTTTTCCTATATTTTGAGCAGTACGAACTTTGCTTGCAAAGTCTTTTTTAGCACTTTCGCCTGTAGATAAAGCGTCACCCGCGCCAAATATTTTACCAATTGATGCAGATAGGTCTTTAATATAAATAATACCTGCACAAGTAATTAAAATTTCTGCAAGTGCTTCATACCCATCAACGCTACTTAATGCGCCAGAAGCAGCATTTAAACCTGTACCTGATAGGAAATTAATTTCAAACATAAGTGGTAATATTACAAAGAACAAGTTAATTGCAATTACTGGTCCAAATAATGAAAGAAGGCTTGAAATAAATGAACTTCTCCAATTTTTAAGAGCACTACCACCATCAAGTGGAGTAACTGCTGAAACAGTTGGAGATATTACAAATAAAATTGTAAGTTCAAAGAACCTTTTTACACAACCTAAAACTATGACAAGTAAATTATAAGCAATAACTATAATGGCAAGCAGTGCCACAATAATATTGAAGTCACCAATGTTATAGAAAATTTTTACAACGTTAACATGATAGTATGAGAAATAGCCTACTTTACTAATTGAAGATTTAGTACTTCCAAAAGGGGCCCCTTGAGTATAGATATAATATTTATCATCTTCCATTGACTCAATATCGTCAAAGTTTACATCATCTTCACCATCGCCAATATTGCCACTCCACATAACAATATTGTCGTGACCATTTTCCCAAGCCTCAATAAAATCATCACCATACGCTATGCCGTTTTTAAATAAATAATCAACGACCATAGCATACTTTTCTTCCTGAGAAGATGCTGCATTTGCACCTGAAGCGCTATAGTATTTATCAAAATCAACACCAAATGTATTAACATTATTTTCTAAAAATAGTGCAAAGTTTGCAGCTGTAAAACCTTTTTCAACATCATAATCAGTCCTAAGTTTATTTGCATCATGCGCACAAGCAACGAAAACTTGGCTAGATAGTGCGATATTTTCGCCACCTGCAGTAATTTCGTCCACCGCCCTTAAAACTGCGTTAACTGCTAAAACTGAAATAATACAGCAAAGAGGTACAACCACAATATTTGCTAATGCTTTTAAAGCAGTACCAACAACTTTACTTTTATTATTGCCACCCTTTTCACTTAAGCCAACAAATTCGGTTTTTACAACTGCTATGCCTGTAGTTATAATTAATAGCAACAATGCAAGCGCGCCCATTGCTATTAAAATATTTGTAATTGTTGGACTTTGGAAAATTATGTAAATATCATCAGTTGGATGCCCGCT
This sequence comes from Clostridia bacterium, assembly GCA_045655985.1. GTDB lineage: Bacteria > Bacillota > Clostridia > Christensenellales > UBA1242 > JAZOQJ01. Next base: position 6,083 of record JAZOQJ010000029.1, read on the forward strand.
ACCAAAAACAGTATTTGTACCCAATCCACAAAAAGCCCTAAATAGCGCCTGAACCATGTCCGCTAATTGACCAACTGCAGCAAACAAAAAGTAAAACAGCCTATTAAAAAGCTCCATTATAAAGTCAAATACTCTTGCAAGCAGGTTACCAATAACGGTTGCTATACCATCCCAAACGCCATTTAGCATTGAAAAATTAAACATAAAATGCTCCTATAAAATTATAATATAGTTAATTTTTACATTAATACAAGTGTATTATAACACAAAAATTTATATTTGCAAATACTTTTTACGCAAAAAACGAGTTTATTTTTATTTAATTACATAGTAATTATTATTAGGTTAGTCCAAAATATTTTTTATATGCTCAATATTTTCATATAAAATTTCTATTGCATCAAACCTAACCTTTGTGCCTAATAAATTTTTATAGGCCAAATAAAAGTTTGCGGTCATACGAGTTTTTCTAAGTTTTGTGGGGGTTATCCTTTCACGTGGAAGCCCAAAATTTGAGCTATTTAAAAATTTAACTTCAACAAACACAATGGTGTCTTTATCTTTTGCAATAACATCTATTTCCCCAAACTTTGACTTATAATTTCGTTCCAAAATTTTATACTTTTGTTTTTTTAAGTATTTACAAGCTTCATCTTCACCTTTTTTTCCATAAAAATTTGAAAGCGTTCCATTATTTTTTAACATATCCTTCTCCTTCAAGGCTGGGCCTTGAGCCCATATACACCACAGCAGTTATTCAGTTCAACTTACTACCTTACTTAAAAACCATATTATTCTTTATTTTTTCCAGCAAGGGTGGCCCTTGATCCCATATACACCACTTAATTTTTTCTACTTTTACTTACCACCTTACTCCTTAATTCTTTCTTTTTCTGCAAGGCTGGGCCTTGAGCCCATATACATTACTAATGTTAACACAACAAAAAAATGATTACAAATAATTGCAATCATTTACACAAAGTTTTTAATAAAACTATTACGATGAATTTCGCATTTCCCATGTTTTTTTAACAAGTCAATATGCTCTTTAGTGCCATAACCTTTATGTTTTTTAAGGTTATATTCAGGATATTTTTTATCTAATTCTTCCATTAGTCTATCACGATGCACTTTAGCCAAAATACTAGCTGCTGCTATATTATAACTTGTTGCATCGCCATGGTTTAAACTAAAACTATCGCATTTTAAAGATAGTCCTTTAACGCTATCAATCAAACAAAAGTCAGGGTTTTCCAAACCATTAATAGCCTCTTCCATGCCCTTTTTAGTTGCATTTAAGATGTTTATTTCATCAATTACATTATTATCAACTTCAACAATTTTGTAGGTTAAAGCGGTTTCAATAATTTTTTCATAGAGCATTTCACGTTTTTTAGCAGTTAATTTTTTGCTATCATTTATACCTTCAATTATTTTTTCTTCTTCTAAAGGCATAATACAACTTGCAATTACAACTGGGCCTGCTAGGGGACCCCTGCCTGCTTCGTCACACCCTGCTATTCGTTTAAAATTTCCCTCAAATTGTTTATCGTACTTTACTAGCATAAATTTTCCTTTGTAAATATATTTTAATTAAGTTTTAAAATTAGTCTAAATAAATTTTACCTAGACGTCCTTTCCTGAAATCGTCCAAAATAGTTTTTGCGCACCTTTCCCAATCGGGTTCATTCCTTTTAAGTAAAAACTTACGTGCGGTACATATTTTTTCAAACACATTAATAGGTTCATCTTGCTCTTCTATTTCTACACCATATCTTTCTTCTAAGTTCGTTGGATATTTTTGCATAAGTTCCGCAATAAAATCAAGCGCCAAATCCTCAACAACCAAAACATCTTCTTTAATTGAGCCAATGTATGCTAGGTGCTTTGCTTTTTCTTGGTCCTCCAAATTTGGCCATAAAGAGCCCGGGGTATCTAAAATTTCATATCCATCCAAAAGCTTTACCCACTGCTTACCCTTTGTGACACCTGGTTTATTACCTGTTATTGCGCGTGCCTCGCCGCAAAGGTTATTTATAAGTGTGCTTTTACCACTGTTTGGGACACCTATTACCATTGCCCTTAGAGGTAAGTTTATGCCTTTAAGTTTGTTTTTTTCTAACTTTCCAGCAAGAAGTTTTTTCATAAGTTCCTTAACTATTTTTGTGCTTCCGCTTGTAGTACTATTTAGCGTTATGCAAGCGCTATTTTCGGATGTAAACTCTTGTTTAAGTTTTTCTAAATCTTTTAAATCCACTAAGTCTGCTTTATTTAGAGCATATATGATTTTTTTCTTTTTAATTAAATTTACAAAACTAGGATTTAGGCACGAAAAAGGAGCCCTTGAATCTAGCACATAAATCACTAAATCTACAAGTTCTACTTCTTTTTCCATCATTTTTAGGGCTTTGTTCATATGCCCTGGAAACCAATTTATTATCATATTTTACCACTCAGTATTTTTAAATTTATTTTATTTCTATTGCAACTACACCATATTTTTGTTGTTCTTCTAGTGGGTAATATTGCTCCATATCTTTATAACTTGCTTTTTCTTCTAGTTTATAACCCATTTTTACTTTATCAAAACTATTAAAAAGCTCTTCAAAGTTGTTAAATTTATGCAACTTTTTTACAACGGCTGTAAGTTGTTCTTGTGTTGTTCGGTTAGTAAATTCAATTGTGTCGCCAATTTGTATTTGTTGGCGTTTTTCGTCGAGTAGCCTTAATTCTAATGTCTTTGTGCCACTTTTAATTCTTTCAAATGGGTCGTTGCGCAAATTCATTTTATGATGCATAAATTTCTCCTTATTTTTTCAACAGGTCGGGTCTATTACGTTTTGTAATTTCTAGTTGCTGACTTCTTCTAAACTTTTCAATTTCTTTATGGTTGCCTGAAAGTAGTACCTCAGGGACAGTTAAACCCATAAATTCACGAGGATGAGTATATTGGTTATACTCTAAAAGACCATTAGAAAAGCTTTCATCTTCAGCACTACCCTCACTTAAAACTTCTGGAACGAGACGTGCCACACTATCAACCACCGCCATAGCAGGTATTTCGCCACCTGTTAGCACATAATCGCCAATTGAAAGTTCTTCAATATTTAAAAGGTCTAACACCCTTTGGTCTACGCCTTCATAGTGTCCGCAAAGAAGAATAATGTGTTCTTCATTACTTAACTCTTTGGCTATGATTTGGTTAAAAACTTTGCCACGTGGCGACATATAATATATTTTGCTATTATCAGTTTTCACGCTCATAATTGCATCATATATAGGTTGAGCAGTCATAACCATACCAGCCCCGCCACCAAAAGGTGTATCGTCAGTGTTATGATGTTTATCTTTTGAATGGTCACGAATATTAATTACTTCAATTTCAATTAAACCCTTATCTTCCGCCCTTTTTAAAATGCTCATTTTTAGAGGCGTAAACATTTCAGGAAAAATTGTTAAAATACTAAATTTCACACATAACCTCCCTATACTTTTCACTAACTATAAGTTTTTTATCTTCTATATTAAAAGACACAAATAAATTGTCTACAACAGCCATTGTGTAAACTGTTCCCATATTATGAAAAGTCAAAATATCGTTAGCACCATAATTTTCAATGTCAGTTATAGTGCCAACATACTCATCACTTTTGTTATAAATTTTAGCGCCCATTAAATCGACAGCAAAAAACTCGCCTGGTTTTAACTCAATGGCGTATTCCCTTTCTACGTACAAATTTTTATCTCGTAAAGTTTCGGCTTTTTCGCAAGTGTCATAATTTTCAAAAGTTATTAAAACTTTTTCTTGACCTGCCACGCTAACAGATTTGATTTTAATAAGTTCATTTTCAATATAAACTTCTTTTAGTTTTTTAAACCTATTTACGTTTTCGGTATTTGGCACAACTTTAACTGAGCCCTTGAGCCCCACCGGTTTTACAATTTTACCAATACAAATTTTATTTACCATGACTTTATAATATCATAAACTTCGAAAGAAAACAACCACAAAATAAAAAATGGCTTATTTTATAGCCATTTTACTTTAGTAATATTATTTATTCGAAGCAAAATACTCAACTAAATTTTGAGGAAAACTGTTTCGTTTAAAATAAAACCTATTATTATCCATAGTTTTTTGAGCTAGAGTATCATACTTTTGAGTGCTTGCTTTAACGTATAAAAGATTGCCGTTCTTTTCCCAAGAGACATCAAAACCTTTTTCACGCATCTTTTGAGCAAGTACAACAAACCTATCATAATATAAATCTAGTTTTTTTGTAAAATATGATAGAGCGTCATTTAGGTCAAACCCACTAAGCATTATCCTATCAATAGCAAGTTTAAATTTCAATCCCAATTTTCCACTTTGTGCTAAATAAATGTCTTTTCTAATACTACTTGATATTTGTTTAAAATATTTATTTTGAAGGCCCATTTTATCGTACTCAAGTTTACATAAAAGTGAGTGCATACGTGTATATAAATATGTATCTAGTTTTAGGCTTTTAAAACTTTCATATCTTGAACAAAGATAATTAAATTGTTCAAAATCGTAAATATATGCATCTAGTTCAAACGGATTAATTTCGTATGAAAGTTTTGAGCTATTAAGCCTTAAGTGCATTAATAAATCACAAATAATAAACAATTTTTCCAAGTTAGACTTAGGCATATTATTATGCATAAAAAAATTATAGCAAACATATTGCTGGAAGGCGTGCCTTTGCTCGTGAATTATTGCCCTATATATTACAAAAGGCTCACTTGTTTCAATCCTTTTTTCATTAAATTCAATACGAGTTGTAGGATTTATATCTCTATAACCACTTAAAAACATGCCATATGGAGAGCGTTCATTTTGAGTAAACACAACTAGTATTGGTGGAGTGCCTAGCTTTTTTGAATATATATTTCCAAGTGCTTGAATTGCAGGCAAAAGGCATGGCGCGTTACCTTTATTTTTTATCATGTAATATAAAATTTGAGGTTCTGTAAAACCATCCAAACAAGAAGTACAATCAAATGGCGTAAAAAATGAAGACAATAATGCATCATAGCCATTATCTTCATCTACATCCATATTTGTTGTAAGTACATTTTTATAACTATAAATTTTCATAATACCTTATTTTTGAAGCAGTAATTCATCATGACTTACCATAAGCCTTATAAATTTATCCAAATTTTTTGCTTTATTTTCTCGTGAAAGCAAGCCTCTTTTTATTAAATTATATTTATTCCCACTTTTAGTGCTACTTTTTTTATACAACAAGTTTCCGTTTTTTTCCCACGGCACAAAAAATCCTAGTTCCTTCATTTTTAAACTAAGGCACACAAACTCGTCATATAAACAATCAAGTCTTTTAGTAAAATAAGTAAAAGTTTTATCTAAATCAAACCCGTTTTTAATTAATTCTTTAACAGTTGCCTGATACTTCGTGCCATACTTTCCCTGCATTGCAAAATATATATCTTGTTTAAAAGATTTATAAACTTTCTTAATTTCAATGTTATTAATACCCTTTTTATCATATGCAAATTTACATAACAAAGATTGTATTTTTAAATAATGATATATTATATATTCAGGTTGTCTAAACTCCTCAAAACTTTGAATGAGGTTTTGCGACACTTCCAAATCATATAGATAAGCATCTAGTTCCTCAGGATTTAATTCATATGTAAGTTCAAAACTTTTAAAATATGGAAGTTTTAAAAACATTTTTGCAAGTATATGAAACATATCAAGTTGAGTAGACGGTAATATATTATATCTAAAATAGTTATAACAAATATATTGTTGTTTTTCGTGTTTACTTTCATGCGCAAGGGCATGAAAAACATACCTAGGGTTGGCATTAAAGACAGAGTTTTTACTTATTACTATACGCGTTGCATTTTTTGAAACAGAATCAATTCCATACATAAATGCTGCGTAATCTTCCTCATTTTTAGGGGCGTATGTAACACGCAAAAAAGGAACACTTAACTTTCGTGCATAATAATTATATATTGCTTGCAATACTTGCTTAGGCGACCTATTACTTTTTCTCTTATCAATCAGTTTTAAAAGTAATTTATCAAGCGTCATATGGTCGTAGCATGAAGAGTGCTCGCCTGTCGTTCTAAAAACAGACATAATACTATCATAACCACCATTTTTCATATCAAGCACAATTTTTACAGGGTCTAATTCCAAAAGAGTATCAACATCTATATCCATAAAACATCCTATAATTTTTTATTCGGTTTCTACCGCTTCTTCGCACTCTTCACAATTTTCTGCAAGATCATCTAAATAATCATAATCAATTTCAGGATTAACTTCACGCGCCCAAATATTTAAGTAATCCATCATGTCTTCATTTGGTTTAGAATAACCCTCTTCAGTGCGTGTAAACAACTTACTATAATCAATAATGCCATTTTTTTCAAAACTTGCTTCAAAACCGTAATCTCGCATAGAATGAGCAAGCAAAATTAAATTGTCATAATATTCATCAAGTTTATTAGTAAAAGTAGTAAACGCTTTTTCCAAATCAACACCCTTTTTAACAACTTCACGAACAAGTGAAGCATGCTCTGTTCCAAATGATTCATACCTCATTGAATAATAAATAAGTGATTTTAATACTTTTATTGAAGTTTTAATATCTTTATGGTTAATTCCCTCTTTATGATAATCAAGCCCACCTAATAATATATAATATCTGGAAATTAAATATTGATAATTATATACTAGTTTGAAGTTTGATATCCTTTTTTGAGCCTTAGTCATTTTAGCTATTTCATAAGTATAGGCATCAAGTTCATGTGGACTTGCAAAATAACTTACATTAAAATATAATTTTTTAAAATTATTAATAATTTCGTCAAAGCCATATTTTTTATGAATATCATGCAAAGAAGAAATCATACTTATATAATTATGAAAAGTAGAATATAACAACAATACCCTATCGGTATTTGATTTTGGAATTGAGTGATTTAATAAATATTTTTGTGAAAGATATGCTTGAAATGCATGCCTTGTTTCGTGAGCGATTAATGAATATAACATAAAGGAAGAATCAGGCAAATCAAAATCAAACCCAATATATGTTTCGTGCGTATCAAAAAAACCAGCAAAACTAGATGGAGCCGATATATTTTGAACCCTAATAGTAGGGATGCCCAATTTTTTAGCGACATATTGATGAATTAGTAAAATAACAGCGTTTAAAGGATGCTCTTCCATTTTTTGTTTAGATTGTTTTTTTGCAGGATATTTTACTTTAGTTTCAACATCACTTTGTGCATTAAACCACTCAATAAACGCAGCCCTATCCAACGCTTCATTTTCAAGCATAGTTTCATTCATTTCCATTAAAATGTTGTCGCAAACATCCAATACTAAATCAAACGAAACGCCCTTTAATACTTCAAGGCCAACAGGTTTTGACCTGTAGTTTGATAGCCTATATTTTCTCGCAACCTTTCTTTCTTTAGAATTTGGTTTCATTTTTTCTTCCTTCCTTTGTAAATAATTATTTTATATAAAACGAGTGTAGCAAATTAAAAACTTTTATTCAATAGTTTTAATCAAAAAAAAATATTATAAGTTGTTTTTTATAATAAAAAAGAGCAGTCCTTTACACCTGCTCCTTTAATTTATTCAAACAATTGTTTCTTTTTTTCAATAAGTTCTTTATAGCGTTCTATATACACTTTAATATCTTTAATATTTGCTTGGCGTTCTATGCGGTGAGTATCAGAAAAAACCCTTTTAGAAATTGCGTTAGCACCACAAGCAATACATGAAGAAATCTCTTCCATAGTATCGATATTAAATTTACACATAGTGCCTTTTTTAGCATATCCACAATTTTCTAAATTTCCAACCATATTTTTTTGCCTATAAAGATAGTATGGTTTATAGCCATTTTTAGTAAGTTTTTCACGTGCATACTCCACCATTTTATCAGCATAGCGAGTTGAAAAAATATTTTTCCTTTCCATGCCATAACTACTAGCGCGTTTTAAGGCTAAAGAATGGATTGTGATGTTTTCGGGATTAAGTTCTATAGCCTTATCAACACTTGCGCAAAACGATTTTTGTGTTTCGCCATTTAGGCCTGCAATTAAGTCCATATTAATATTAAAACCATAGGTTTTTGCTAAGAGATATTTAGTAATTGTTTCCTCACTTGTATGATTCCTACCAATTGCTTTTAAAATTTTGTCATTAAAAGTTTGAGGGTTTACGCTAATACGGGTCACACCATATTTTTTAAGAACATCTAAATGCTCTTTTGTTATAGTATCGGGCCTACCACACTCAACAGTAAATTCTTGTACGCTAAAATTAATTTCTTTTAAAATTCTTTCTAATTGCACGGGCGAAAGACTTGTTGGCGTCCCGCCACCTATATAAACGTTTTTAACCATTAAGCATTTTTCTTGAATAAGCCCTTTTGCTTCCCTAATTTCCTCAACTAGTGCGTCTATATAAGGTTCAACCATTTGTTTTACCTTACAAATTTCAGCGCTTATAAAACTACAATAAGCGCACCTTGTGGTACAAAATGGGATATTAATATAAAAATCCACCAAATTATCATTTATGAGTAACGGCTGTTGATTAACAATAATTTCCA
>JAZOQJ010000030.1:0-3122 GCA_045655985.1 Clostridia bacterium
TAGTAAATTTATAAAAAATCAAATTAAAATGACATTTTTATACTATTTTGAAACTAATGCTCATTTATATAATTATTTATATAATTTAATGTATTTTATTTGCAAAATAGCCGAAAAATTTTTGACTCAGAATATATTATATATTAAAATATATATAATAAAAATATTTTACTAAACCACTATTAATTTTTACTTATTTTAAAATACTATTTTTGAAGGTAAATAAAATGAGAAGTAAGGCAATTAAATCTTTAAATTTAATTTTAATAGTTGTGGCAACGTTGTTTGCCTTTTTTGGTGTAATGCAAGGGTTTGTTAATCAAACTCAAATTTTAGCCCAAACAAATGAATCTAGGGAAGTTGTTGTTTCAAATAAAGAAGAATTTATAAACGCTATTAATACTTCACAAGATAATGATGTGATTAGCATTTTAAATGAAAATGATTTAGAAACTGAAATAGTAATAGATAGAGCGAGCGCTAATATAAACAAAAACATAACTATTAGAGCAAATTATAATCCAGTAATATTTACTGGTGGATCGTTTGGAATTGAAAATGCGAACGTATCATTTGAAAATTTAAATTTTGCCGTTGATTTTATTGATATAGCAACATCAAACGTTACTTTTTCAGGTTGCAGAATTGAGGCTAGCGAATATGCAGCTAGTGATGCTTTAATTTATGCTTATTATAAATCTAGCGTTGAATTTAAAGTATCGCCTACAGATTCAACAAAAAATACTTATGTTGGAGCAATAGAAAATAATTATTCAATAGATATTGATGATACCACCCTTTTGTCAATAGATAAAGGAACTGAAATAGCTGGCCCAATTTGTGTTGGTGCTTTTTCTAATCTTATAATGAACCCTATAAAGATTGAATCAGGATTTAGGGGTGAGTTAACTATATTAGTTTATGATTATGATGATTGGTACAATGAAAATTATACTTTTGTTCCTAATACAGCTGTCGCTTTTCTTGAAAATGGAACAGAAGAAGGAGCAAAAACAATTGCCTCTCAAATAAAACTTGGTGCTTTTACTTACAATGAAAGCGGTAACCACGTTTACAATACTAATGCGTTTCCAAACTTATTATTAGTGCCTAAAGAAACAGCAGGTGGTTATGCTATAGTTGTAGAACGGGCAGAAGTTAAATATAAGACTGGTAGTGAAGATTATAAATATTCTACTTTTGAAGATATGCTTACAGCGCTTGATGATAAAAATGGGACATGGGAAGTTGTTCTTTTAGAAAATATTACATATGGTAATGATGTCCTTTTAGGTGGTAGTGGAGATAATATTTTATTTACAACTGAAGATGACGCTATAAAAACTTTAACTCTAGAAGATGACGCTCAAATTCGTACACTTGGTAATGTGTCTTTAGGTGGCGGAATTGTAATAAATATTGAACATCAATATGGCTTTCAAGTTTCTGGCACTTTAACAATGGAAGAAGCCTCGTCAATTAAAAATACTAAAGGCTATGGCGTGTGGCTTAATGGCGGAAGCGTAGTTTTAAACTGGAGTTCAACAAATGGGGCAATTTCGGGTTCGACTGCCGATTTTTATGTTCAAAGTTGGAGCAGCTCTTTAAACGAAATTACTATTGAGTCTTTAAATGGCGTAATAGGTAAAGAGTATAAACTTGATGGAAATGTGCCAACACTTAGTAATTCAAAAACTTTTGAAACTGTAGTTGTTGATAACTCAGGGCAAGAAACTGATTTAACTCAAATTTTTTCAATTTGTGAAGGAACAACTACATTAAAAAATAATGGTTGGCGCTTACTTGAAGTAGGAAACAAACTTAACCTTACAAACTATTATAATGTTAGGGTTCACTATAGCGCCTTTACTGTTGTAACAAAACAAATTGCTTATAATTCAACTTTTGATTTAGCAACAAATGCAAATAAAACAGCTGGTTTTAAAGTAGAAGGTTTTACAACAAGTAATAATACTTTTGGTGCAACATCTACTAAGCCATCGCTTTTGTCTAATAACACAGTTACAATTACAAGTGATATAAACTATTATGCGGTTTACTCTCAAGCAATTAACATAACCGGAGCATTAAAAGGTGGAACAAAAACTTTTGCAAATGCGATAACTTATTATAATTATACCGCAAGTGCTCCAACAGAATGCACGCTTAGTGCGTTAACTAGCGCTGAAAAACAATGGGGCGCATATACGTTTAATGGTTGGAGTGGCAAAAAAATAGCGTCAACTATAAATGATGGTGGAAAAATTACCCTTTCATCAATTGGCGCGGACGGCGTGTATTCAGAAACTCTTACTGCAAACTGGATAACAACATTAACACTTACCTATAATAAATCGGGCTATAGCATAGATAATTCTGCTACAATGCCAGTTTCGTTTACAAAAACAATAAATGTTGCAAATGATAAAGTTCAAAATGAAATAGAAATTAAAGCAAGCGAACTTTACACACTTAATAATATTAATAATTACGTGTTTATGGGTTGGAGTGAAACTCAGCAATCCACAACCAATCAAACCACGTTTACTTTTAGTAATTTAACAAGTACTGGTAAAACTTCAAAAGATATTTATGCCGTTTGGTATACTTACTATATTGTAAACCACTATAAACAAAAAATTGTTAATAATGAAGCTAACGGTTATGATTTAGCAGAATCTGAAACAAAAACAAAAATTGTAATTGGAACTTCAATTGCTCCATCTTTAAAAACGTATACTAGTTTTACTACTCCAACTATAAATGCTCAAACAATTGGCGAAAGCGGATATACTTTCGAAGTTCATTATGACTGGATTGAGTATTCCTTAATAACAAACCAAGGCGAGGGAACTAACTTAATAGTTTATCAGGATGATATTACTAAGCCTGTTAATAAACTTTACCATGGTTTAACATATTATGTTTATGCTTCACTTAAACCTGGCTACAAAAACCTAGATGTAAAACTAAATGGAACAAAAGTAAACCTTACAAATAACGAATACTCATTTACAGCACAAAACGATACTGAAATTATAACTTTTGCAGAAGTTATATATCTTGAATTTAATGCTGAAAATTTAGGTGAAATAACTTATGACCCACAACAAACACAATCT
>JAZOQJ010000031.1:0-3649 GCA_045655985.1 Clostridia bacterium
TGTTCCTTCACTACTTGTAAGTCGTATTAAAAATAAATACGGAAACTGCTATAAAAAAGAAGCATGTGAATATTTATTTGATAAAAACATTAGAAGACTTTTTGACCTTGATTTATATGACGAACGTGACGCTGGCTTAAAATCTATTCATTTTGACGCTACAATGGTTAAAGACACTAAAGAGGTTAATACAAAAACTTATAATCATAATTATGAAAGATATGTACCACAATTTTTAAAAGATGGTACTATTGCTCCTAAAAAGAAAATGGATTTTGTTGGCGCGCAATCAGGCCCTGTACTTTATAGCTACTTATCAACTGCACAAGTTGTAAATAATAATCAGTTAAGTGTGTCTGTTCCGCTAACAAGTTCTAATAAAATTAAAACTTCTACAAAAGCAAAAGAATTAAATGAAACAATTAAAAAACTTACTCAAAAGGATGAGGGCAAAGTCGTTTTAAAAAATAAAACGGTTAAAAACACAAGTGTAAAACAAGGCGATATTATATCTACTTCAAGCCCTATCAAAACAACTAATCAAAAAGTAAGTGCAAAAAAGGATACTGCAACCACTCAAAAAACTGGTGAAACTAAAAAAATGACATCAGCAAAAATTGCAACTAAAAAGGTGGAAACTAAAAAAGCAGAACCTATAAAAGAGGCAACTAAAAAAGCCACAACTAAAAAAACAACACAAAAAACATTGGCACAAAAAGATGCAGTTAAAACTGAAACTAAAAAAACTGCAACAACTGCAAAAGAGACAGCACAAACAACTACTGCTAAAAAGTCAGTTAAAAAGAATGATGATAGTAAAGAAATTGCTAAAATCAAAGCAAGTAGTACTATAAAGTCTGATTATAAAAGTAAAGATAGTGTTTCAGATTTAAAAAAGCAACTTGAAGATAAACTTCAAGCGGCAATTGAAAGTGTTAGACAAGCAAAAGCTAAAAAATAAATGAAAATGCCTTATTTTAGGGCATTTTTGTTTAATATAATTAATTTTGATTATAATTTATTAGGAGATTATTTATGACAGATAATAAAGTTTTAGCAAAAAATTTGGTTAATTACTCAATCTCTTTAAAAAAGGGAGAAAAGGTTTTGATTGAAGCGGGAGTTGAAAGCGTACCGCTTGTAAAGGAAATTGTTAAAGAGGTGTATAAGGTTGGCGCATATCCTTTTGTAAGGCTGTCTCATGACGAAATTTCACGCGAGCTACTTATGGGAATGAGTGAAGAGCGGGCTAAACTGCAAACAAAATATATGCTTGAGCAAGCAAGGGATATAGATGCAAATATTACTATTTCCTGCGGGCAAAATATATACGAATCAGCAAGCGTTCCGAGTGAAAATAAAGAGGTGTTTGTAATACACTTTGGTAAACCTATAAGACACGATATTATTGTTGAAACAAAAAAGTGGGTGCTATTAAATTATCCAACACCTAGTAGTGCGCAACAGGCAGGTATGTCTACTGACGAGTTTTCAGAATACTTTTATAAAGTTTGTAATTTAGATTACTCTAAAATGGATAAGGCAATGGATGCGTTAAAAACTCTTATGGAAAAAACAGATAGGGTAAGGATTGTTGCGCCTAATACTGATATCAGTTTTTCAATTAAGGGAATGAATGCAATAAAGTGCTCAGGGCAAATGAATATACCAGATGGTGAAATTTACACGGCGCCTGTTAAAAATAGTGTTAATGGTAAAATTACTTATAATACATCAAGTATGTACAGAGGTTATAAATTTGAAAATATATCTTTAACTTTTAAAGATGGTAAAATTATTGACTCATACTCAGAAATTAACAATGACAAACTCGTGGAAATTTTGAATACTGATGAGGGCGCAAGGTTTGTTGGTGAATTTGCCTTAGGTGTTAACCCGTATATTACAAAACCCATGATGGATATTTTGTTTGACGAAAAAATAAGTGGCTCAATTCATTTTACTCCGGGCGCAAGTTATAAAGATGCATATAATGGCAACGAAAGCGCGGTGCACTACGATTTAGTTTTAATACAAACCAAAGAGTATGGTGGCGGAGAAATATATTTTGATGACGTTTTAGTTAGAAAAGACGGATTGTTTGTTCTGCCAGAACTTTTGGCGCTTAATCCTGAAAATTTAAAATAGTGCAGTTTTAGTTTGTAAAAATTTTAACTTAAGTGTTACAATTTTATTAGAGAGTACGAGGCACGCTCTTATAAAGTATTATTTAAATATAAATATATAAGGAGATATATAAATGAAAAAAGTAGCAAAAATTGGTATTAATGGTTTTGGCCGTATTGGTAGGCTTATGCTTAGGGTTATTTTAAATAGGACGGATGTAGAATGTGTTGCTATTAACGACCCATTTATTACAACTGATTACGCTAAATATTTACTTGTGCATGATACAATGCAAGGAAGATACGAGGCTGATATTGAACAAACCCCTAATAGTATTATTATAAATGGTAAGGAAATTGCTTTTTATGGCGAAATGAACCCTCAAGATATTCCATGGAAAAAAGCAGGGGCAGAGTATATTGCGGACGCTACAGGTAAATTTACTTCTTTTGACAAAGCAAAGGCACACTTAGAGGCTGGTGCTAAAAAAGTTATTATAACAGCTCCAGGTAAAGAAATGCCAATGTATGTTATGGGTGTAAATAACAATGAGTACACTCCGGATCAAAACATTGTTTCAAATGCGTCATGCACTACAAACTGCTTAGCACCTCTTGCAAAAGTGATTCATGACAACTTTGGTATTAAAGAAGGTTTAATGACAACCGTGCACTCATATACTGCTACTCAACTTACTGTTGATGGCCCATCTAAAAAAGATTGGCGTGGTGGCAGGGCGGCAGCTCAAAATATTATTCCATCTTCAACAGGGGCTGCAAAAGCTGTTGGTGAAGTTATACCTAGCCTAAAAGGCAAACTTACCGGCGTGAGTTTAAGGGTTCCAACTGCAACTGTGTCTATTGTAGACCTTACTTGTGTTTTAAACAAAAAAACTACGCTTGATGAAATTAATAAGGCAATAAAAAAAGCTTGCCAAAAAGAAATGAAGGGTATTATGGCTTATTGTGATGACGCAGTTGTGTCTTCTGACTTTATTGGCAACCCACACACATCTATTTACGATAGTGGTGCAAGTATTATGCTTAATGACCACTATGTAAAATTGTTTGCTTGGTACGATAACGAATGGGGCTACTCAAATAAAACGGTTGATTTAATTGCTTATATGTTTAATGTAGATAGTAAAAAAAAATGCGCGAAAGTCTACAACAAAAAAATGTAAAAAAAATAATATAAAAAAATTAAAAAAGTAGGAAAAATATTTCTTACTTTTTTTGTTTTTATAACATAAACCATTTGGCTAAATATAGCCGAATGGATTATATGTTGTTAACTTTAGAGCTTTTGAAAAACTTAAAAAATTTTAAAATAAAAAATTTTAAATTATTTGTAAAAAAAATTGCTTCTAAAAAAATAAAAAAATATTTTTAAAAAACATAAATTTTTTTTGCTTTTATACAAAAAATAAAATATAATAAAACTGATTACAAATTAAGGAGAAAAATTATGACAGCGAAAAAGCAAAACAATAAGTCATTTACACTTACTGTTATACTAATGG
>JAZOQJ010000032.1:0-3084 GCA_045655985.1 Clostridia bacterium
TTTATTTGTGTATTAAAATAATATTTTAAAACTTCACAAATTTCTCTTGACATATTATTAAAAGTGGGTATAATATTGATTGTAAATCATACTAATTTAGTAGGAATAAAAAAATATGATAAAACAAGTTTATTTAGATAATGCTGCAACAACTAAAATGCATAAGGAAGTAGTGGGTAAAATGCTTCCGTTTTTTGACGAGGTTTATGGAAATGCGTCTTCTCTTCACGAAATGGGTCAGATTGCAAAAGAAGCACTTGAAAATGCCAGGAAAATGGTGGCGGAAAGTATAGGTGCTACTGATAAGGAAATATACTTCACTTCTGGCGGAAGTGAAAGCGATAACTGGGCAATTAGAAATGCTTACCAAAATGGCTTAAAAGAGGGCAAAAACCATATTGTTTCATGCAAAATAGAACACCATGCAGTTTTGCATACCTTGGAAAAACTAAAAAAAGATGGCGCGCAAATTACCCTTTTAAATGTTGATGAGTTCGGCTTGATTAATTTAGAAGAATTAGAAAATGCAATAACAACTGAAACTTGTTTGGTTACAATTATGTTTGCAAATAATGAAATTGGAACAATTGAGAGGGTTGAAGAAATTGCAAAAATTTGCCATAAAAAAGGCGTTTTGTTTCATACCGACGCTGTTCAAGCAGTTGGACACATTAATATAAATGTTAAAGAACTAGGCATTGATATGCTTTCTCTTTCTGGCCATAAATTTCATGGTCCAAAAGGCGTGGGGGCTTTGTACGTGAAAAAAGGTATTCGCTTAACAAATCTAATAGACGGTGGCGCTCAGGAATTTAATAAGCGTGCAGGAACTGAAAATTTACCGGCAATAGTTGGTATGGCAGAAGCCCTTAAAATTGCTTGCGAAAATATGGAGCTAAACAATAAAAAACAGCAAAAACTCAGAGATTGTTTAATTAAAGAACTTAGTAAAATTGAACACTCAAAACTTAATGGTCACCCAGAATTAAGACTTTCAAATAATGTAAATATGTGCTTTGAAGGTATTGAGGGCGAAAGTTTACTTCTACTGCTTTCAGACATGGGCATATGTGCATCCTCAGGAAGTGCTTGCACATCAGGTTCATTAGACCCATCACACGTTTTGCTTGCAATAGGCTTGCCTCACGAGGTGGCTCACGGCTCGCTAAGGTTAAGTTTAAGTGAATATAGTAGCAAAGAAGAAATTGACTATACTATCGAAAAAGTTAAAGAAGTGGTGGCACTTTTAAGGAAAATGTCGCCAGTTTGGGATAAACTGCAAAAAGGAGAAATTAAACATGTTATATAGTGAAAAGGTTATGGACCATTTTAGAAACCCTAGAAATGTTGGCGAAATTGAAAATGCTGACGGAATTGGCGAAGTTGGCAACGCAAAATGTGGCGATATAATGCGTATGTATATAAAAGTTGAAAATAATGTTATTACAGACGTTAAGTTTATGACTTTTGGCTGTGGATCCGCAATCGCAACAAGTTCAATTGCAACCGAAATGATTAAAAGTCAGCCTATTGAAAAGGCATTAGAACTTACAAATAAAGCGGTTGTAGAAGCTTTGGGCGGTCTACCTGCGCATAAAATTCATTGCTCAGTTTTGGCAGAAGAAGCCGTTAAAGCTGCAGTTAAGGATTATTATGAAAAACATAATATTTCTTATGATAAAGAGAAATATTGCGCCGGCGACTGCCCGTGCAACCACGACCATGGTACAAATAACGATTAAGAATAAAATATCATAAAAATAAATTTTAAACTATTGTAGTTTTGCTCTGCAATAGTTTTTTTATTATTTAGGTTAACAATTGTTAATTTTTATTAATACATTGAAATATATATTTAATATTTTTGGTGTATTGTGAATAAGTTAAGAATAGTTTTAATAACTCTTACTGCCGCGAGTGTTATTACTTCAGGCATTTTGTTAGTTTGTGCTAAAAATAAAAACGATAAAATAAATAATATCGAAAATTATATAGATATTATGAATATAGATGATAGGTACTACTTGCGCGCAGATGATAGTTTTTATTTTAGCAATATAAATGAACACAAACCTGTTGAAATTTTCTTAGTAGGTTTTACTGATAAAGAAGAAAAAATTATAAATGCAGTTTTAGCCGATTTAAACGAGGTTTTTTTTAGAATGCATTCAAATATTGTATTGCATGCACACGTATCTTTAAATAAGCCAATATGCTATAATCAAAATGTAATTGTTTGTGAAAGACTTGAAAAACTTTCAAAACCAAATGTCGCTGGCACTGCGTTTGTTGAAGATAATTATATACAAATTTATAGCAAAATACCTATAGATAGTAAAAATTCTAAAGGCGCAAGTATTTTTTTGCATGAAGTATTACATTTTTTTGGGTTAGGGGATGCATATTTAGTAGAAGACTGCGAAACAGCAAGCATTATGCATATATTTGAAAACCCATTTAGAACAACCTTTTTAAGTACTAATGATATAAAAATGCTTGCAAGTATTCATGGTAAATTTAAAACGCAAGAAGAAATTACGGAATTTTTAAATTTTACAGAAAGCATTGGGGAAACTCCAACTTTAACCTTTAATTTATTAAACTAACTTGTTTCTCTTATTATATTATTAATATATATTAAGTGAAAATTAACATTATTAAAGCAGTGAAAAATATGCTCTACAAAAAAAGTTACAAAAAAAATTAAAAAAATTTTAGAAAAAAGGTTGACATGCCTTTTTTTTTGTTGTAAAATACAAAGGCTTGAGAACTATGGGTTGAAACCAAAAGTTACAAAACAAGTTTTTTCTGTTTACTTGTAGTGAGAATTTTGGTGGACAAGTTCGGGTTTAACTCGGGCGAATGGCAAAGCCTTATGTTCCGGTTTTTTTAAGAGTTTTCAAGCGAAACACCCGGAATAGTGTTAAGGCTTTAATAAAATTGCTATAAAATGGAGGAAATTAAATGGCAACACAAAAAATGAGAATTAAATTAAAAGCGTTTGACCACAACTTAATCGATCAAGCATGCGTAAGAATTATCGAAACTGCTGAAAGATTAAATTGCAAAATTTCTGGACCTATT
>JAZOQJ010000033.1:0-4313 GCA_045655985.1 Clostridia bacterium
ACTTTTATTTTATCTTAAAAATTTTAATAATGCAAACGTTTTAGAAAAATAGTTTCAAAAAAACATAAAAAATCAGCCTTTTTTAGCCAAATCATTTATTTTAATGAGACCTATTGACAACGTAAAAATACTATAGTATAATTATAGTCCAAAACTAAAATCAGGGGATTTATTTTATGAAAAAAAGACACGTTGAAAGTGACCTTGCAAAAGTTACAAAAATTATTGAAAGAATTGATGCAAAAATTGAAAGATGTGAAAGAAAAAAAACAACAATTGAAAAAAGAAAAAATATTTTAAAAAAATTCATCAACGCTTCTTTTCTTGCAAGTGTAATTACATTAGCGGGCGCTTGTATCACTGCCATTGCAATACAATCAAAAGCCAAAGATGATATAAAAACTGTAAACGCTATTTACGATGAAATTTTTGAAAGCGATGAATATAGCGCACACTACGCACTAATGCGTGAAGAAATTGGCGCGCGTTTTGGTTCTGGTGAAATTTCTTTAAATGATGCTAAAAAAGAACTTAAAAAATTAGATACAAGAGAGTATGTTTTAAGTGTCGCACCAGAAGTTACACCTAATCTTTATGCAGAATTTGAAAAAGTTCAAGCTAAAATTGACGCTATAGAAAATGAATATGATGGTGTTGGTAAAGGTTTTTATTTTTCATGTATAGGAACCTTAGCTACTACGGCGTTTTTAAATAGTTCAATATTAATTATGAAAAACGAAAATGCTTGGGACGATAAAATTTACCGACTTAATAAAAAGAAAATATTACTTACAAGTAGTGAAGACGATGGTGAAGATTTTGACTTTAGTAAAATAATGTAAAAAAAAAAGTTGAGGTTTACTCAACTTTTTTTTTAATTTTTACCATACATTTTACCCAAAACAAAACTTACAAAACGTTGTGGAAGTAATTTATTAAGTATATAAAAAACTTTATATTTAAACCCCACAACTTTTATGGGTTTAGGATTTTTGCAATTTAACACTTTTAAAATAGTTTTACTAATTAAAATAGGCTCCATGCCATTTTCTTCATCCTTTTCCATTTGAGCAACACTGTTTTTTATTCGGAGCCCATAAATACTGTCTTCTTCAACTAAGTTTTTTTGCCTAGCACTTGTAAAACCTGTTTTAGTGTCTCCCGGCATAACGCAAGTAACTTTTATATTAAATGGTTTAACCTCTTCTCTTAATGCCAAACTAAAACTTTTGACACTTGCTTTAGTTGCAGAATAATAACTTTGAAAGGCAATTGGTAAATCACTTGCAACACTGCCAATATTAACAATTTTTCCTTCACCATTATTCCTTAAATAAGGGATAGCATTTTTACAAACTTTCATAAGGCCTAAAACATTTACATTAAAAATTTTAAATACAGAACTATCTAATGTATGTTCAACTGCACCACTTATCCCAAAGCCCGCATTATTAATAACAGCGTCCAGCCTTTGTTCATTTTCCCAAATTGTTTTTAGAATATTTTTTATACTATTTTCATCCGTCACATCGCCTTTTATATATGTAAAATTATTGGTTATAAAATCCTTTGTAGCCATGCCATATACTTTATAGCCATTTTGCGCTAAAAATTCAGCCGTTATTAAACCTATACCACTACTAGCGCCTGTTATTAAAACAACTTTTTTATTTTGCATAAAATTCTCCTCGTTTTTTTTAGTATAAATTATACTCCTGTTTTTTTCAAGTGCATAATAAAATTTGAACAAAAATTTTATTTAAGTATAGTATTGATGAAAAAAATGTGATATAATACATCATAATATTTGCGCATATGCGCAACAAAAGGGATAAAAAATGAAATATTTTGAATTAATGCAGGAAAAAATTGAAAATATAAAAACTAAAAAAGATATAATTATTTTAGCAGTTGAAAGCAGTTGTGACGAAACTGCTATAGCAATTGTTAAAAATGGGCGTGAGGTACTCGCAAATAGTGTTGCGACTCAAATTGAAATTCACAAGCGTTTTGGCGGGGTTGTGCCAGAGGTTGCTAGTCGTAACCACGTAAATGCAATAAATAATGTACTTAATGACGCTTTAAATAATGCGAACCTATCATTAAATGATATTGATGCTATTGCAGTAACTTATGGGGCAGGTTTAATGGGCGCATTACTTGTAGGTGTAAATTTTGCAAAAAGTTTAGCATACGCACTTCAAAAACCATTAATTGCTGTAAATCATATTTGGGGTCATATTGCTGCAAATTATATTGAACACACTTCTTTAAAACCACCATTTATTTGCTTAGTCGTAAGTGGTGGTCATACGGCTATACTAAATTGCACTAGTTACACTAGTTTTGAAAAAATTGGTTCAACTTTAGATGATGCTGTAGGTGAGTGTTTTGATAAAGTGGCACGTGTACTTGGCATTGGCTACCCAGGTGGACCAAAAATTGATAAAATTGCAAAAGAAGGTCAACCTACTATTAAATTTTTAGAAAGTGATGCTTTAAAAAACACCTACAATATTAGTTATAGTGGTTTAAAAACAGCAGTTATAAATTATTTGCATAAAAAAGAGCAACTTAATGAAGATATAAATATTGCTGATGTTTGCGCTTCATTTCAAACTGAAGCATTTACACCACTTATAAATAAAATTATAAAAGCTGCTAAAACAAATAACTTAAACAAAATTGTTGTCGCAGGTGGGGTAAGCGCAAATAGTTATTTAAGGGAAAATTTACAAAATGAATGTAATAAAAATAACATTGAATTATTTTTCCCAAACCTATCACTTTGCACAGACAACGCCGCAATGATTGGGGCACAAGCCTATTATAATTTAATAAACAATATAGGTTTAAGCGATTTAAGTTTATCTGCTCAGCCTAGTTTAAAACTTTAAAAAAAATAAGGGATACTCCCTTATTTTTTATTTGTTTTATTTAGTAAAGATACACCATTATTAGATTCACCTTTATACACCACAAGTTCGCCACTATTTGTAATTTCGCTTTCAAATAAAGTTTTATTAATAACATCAGCCAATAATGGCACTGATTTTAAAACTAAATTTTTAGGTACTTCATGGCTCCCCATTTCAAAAAGAAGCGAGTTTTGTGATAAATCCTGATTATAAGAGCCTTTGCCAAAGTAAATATCTTTAAATAGATTAGGATACATTTTACTTCCAACTGCTAAAAGATTAGTTGCTAAATCTAAATTTTGTTCTTTATTTTTATTGTTTTGTCCTACAACCATTCGTATTTGACACAATTCTTCGCCATTATAACTACTTACAAATGCTTTATATGGTGCGCCATCCCTATGAATGTCAAACACATAGTCTATATTATCATTTAAAAGTTCCTGCGCCGTTGATTTGCTTCTATTATACGCCTTAGTATCATGTGGAAGATGCAAAGTTTCATCTACAATTGCTGTAATGCCTTCACTAGCAAAACACTCAGCTAAATTTTGAGTAATATCATGTATACCACCTTCGCCGTAAACACTTTCTGTCCCGTCGCCTTCAACATAACTTTCATCATTATGAGTCATGTATAATCCAATAGTTTTTTCAGCATTTTTATTACTAATCAAATTTACATTGTTTGAAAATTTTACTTTTGGTGAATCAAATTCCCCGATTTCTTCCGCCACCATTTTACCATTTTCTTCATTAACACTTACAATTTCATATGCTTTTAAATTGCTTAAAATAAAGTAGTCACCAACATATGCTCCTTGTTTAGTATCAATTAGTGCGCCGTCTTTATCATATATTTCGTAAGTTTTTAAATTATCATTGCTTGGAGTTTTGCTGCTTTCTAAAACTTCACCAAACGCTAATAAATTATCGACATAATTTACTTTATAATTTAATACTTTACAAAAACTAAAACTTAAAATTAAACATAAACACAAAAAACAACTTTTTAAAATCAAATTCTTTCCCATATGTTTAGTATTTTCAAGTTTTTATTTTCTATTCACTCCTAAATTCTACACTGTTGTTTGGGTATTCGTTTACAAATCTGCTAAAAACTCTAAATATAATCACATAATGGCAATCATCAAGTGTTTTTTCTTCTTTTATTTTTTCTAAATCAAAACCTACAAAAATATATTTAATTGATTTATCATGATTGTACCATAAAAACTCATTTAATACGTCTCCACTATAAAGTAAATCTGGCATATCTTTAAAATCTATATTGTTTTTTCCATCCAGTTTATTAAATACATCTTCATAAAATTCTTTATAGTTTTTATAATCTTTCCTATTAAAAATTACTTCTTTCATATTTACTCACTCCTA
>JAZOQJ010000034.1:0-9961 GCA_045655985.1 Clostridia bacterium
CTAGGAAGAGATAAAGAAGTTAAAGAGTGCACTTTACAAAAACACTCACGCCCCATAGTAGTATTATTAGGTAAAGATAAAGAAGTTAAAGCATTTGCTTTACTAAAACAATAATTCCCCATAGTAGTATTTTTAGGAAGAGATAAAGAAGTTAAAGCATTTGCTGCACTAAAACAATCACTCCCCATATAAGTATTATTAGGTAAAGATAAAGAGATTAGAGCGTTTGCTCTAGTGAAACAAAAATCTCCCATTGTCTCTAAAGCCTCAAAATTTATTTCCGTTAAGTTTCTTAATTCCATTAAAAACTTATTAGGCATATTTACCATGTTAGGGGAATCCATTTTTCTAAC
The DNA here is from genome assembly GCA_045655985.1 of Clostridia bacterium. Taxonomy (GTDB): domain Bacteria; phylum Bacillota; class Clostridia; order Christensenellales; family UBA1242; genus JAZOQJ01. The sequence continues at coordinate 354 of JAZOQJ010000034.1, forward strand.
GATATTTCTATTATCTAATGTAAGGTTTAATTCTATTCCATTCTTAAGAATAAAAGATAGTTTACGTTCATTATTCTTTTTTGAAATAGATATTTTTTCTATATCAAAGTCTGGAACTTCTATAAAAGTCCCCATATAATCTTCAACAAATAATACTTTATTATTTTTTAAATCTACCACATAACCGTCTAATACTATGTATTGTTCGAGAGCAAAGTGCATCACTTCGCCATTTTGAAGAATAATTACATTATTATCGCAAAACCTAACACCATAAGTTTCGTTATTTAGTAAGTAGCGTTTACTATCATTACCTAAAACAAATTGGTCTATTTGTAAACCAGTTATGGTTTCCTTGGTTTCAATACCAAAAGCAGAGCAAAATGCGTTTTGTAAGCCGGGATATATATTATCTAAATTATTACTAAAAGTAGCGTCTGGGTTTGAAACAGAGTGGTTGTATCTATTTTTAATAGATAAGGTAGAGTTGCCTGACCTAGACCATTGAATAGATAAAACACTTGTGCCATACTCGTCTTGCCTTTGAGGCTCGCGTGCTCTTTTAATAGCAAATTCATTTTTTGCAACCTCTTTTTTAACAGCAAACCAAACACGGCAACTATTAAGTCGTTCACCATTAAAAGTACAAAGTTCTTCACCTGCATAACGCCCAGGAATTTCTCCTTCATGATAAATAGGTGTTGGCCCATAAACCAATCTGTTATAATAATGCCTAAAGGCTTGAATATCTGCTTCAGTTTTGCACTCTGGGTAAAGAATGTAACCCGCATCCTCAAACATTTTAATAACGGTTTTAGGGGTTGCGTCAAATGATTCTTCTTCGCTACTTATAGCACAATCGTATATAAAATTTTTAAACTTTGGTAAATTTTCTTCGGTGTCAATAATTTCTGCTAAATTCCTAGAATGGCCAAAATTTTTTTCAATTATTTCAGATAAAAGCCCTTCTTGCTCTAAAAGAGTTGGAAATAAATTCCTGCAAATATGTGCAAAATGTTCACCATAATGTTTTTTTATGTATTTTAAATCATCCATTATCCATATATCCTTTTTAGTGTGTAAATATTGTTATCTATGCTTAATGCAGCAAATTCTGGGTCGTTTAACGCCATTATATTATCAACATTTATTGAAGTATCAAATTCAAAAGCGTAAGGTTGAACAAAGTTTTTGGAGTTTTTATTAAGTAGTTCTTCGTGAATTAAAATTTGGCTATTTACTAAAACGGGTTCAATCCCATAAAATTCAAGCATTAATTCTAATTCATTTAAATTATCGGCATTTTGCAAAACATAAACATTATGTTCTTTTATTTCTTTAATTACAAATCGTTCCAAATTATTTTCCCTCCAAGTATATTTTATATGTTTAAAATTTTTATGCAAATTATTTTATAAGAAAACCAAAATTTATTTTAATTGAATTGTTTATTTCTTACTTGAAATTTACATAAATGTGTGATATAATGTCAAAAATTTTAAATTGTAGGTAAATTTATGTTTGTTGATAAAACTCGTATTGTAATTAAAGCAGGTAACGGCGGTAGTGGTGCTGTTAGTTTTTTACGTGATAAAATGACTATGAATGGTGGGCCTGATGGTGGCTCTGGCGGTAGGGGAGGAAACATTATTTTTGAGGTGGATAACTCTATTAACAATCTTGTGGATTTTTATTACACTAAACACTATCGCGCGCAAGATGGTCAGGATGGTGGACACCTAAAATGTAACGGCAAAAATGGTGAAGATTTAGTTATTAAAGTGCCACGTGGCACTATTATTCGTGATGAAGAAAGTGGCGAAGTTGTTGCTGATATGTTTTATGAGGGCGACAAAAAAATAGTATTAAAAGGTGGCGCTGGTGGTAGGGGTAATAGCGTGTTTGCAACTGCAACTCGTCAAGCTCCTTCTTATGCTGAAACAGGCATTAAAACTAAAGAGTATGGCGTTATTTTGGAACTTAAAACTATTGCGGATGTGGGACTCATAGGTTTTCCAAGTGTTGGTAAAAGCAAAATTTTATCAGTTTTAACCAAGGCAAAACCCAAAATAGCGGACTATCACTTTACAACACTTACTCCTAATTTAGGCGTGGCAAGTTTTGACGCAATTAAATTTTTAATGGCTGACATTCCGGGACTAATTGAAGGCGCTAGCGAAGGTAAGGGTTTAGGCTTTGAGTTTTTAAGGCACGTGGAAAGGACTAGGATGCTTGTGCATGTAGTTGATATTGCAGCAGTTGATGGCAGGAACCCAATTGACGATTTTGTTATAATTAATGAAGAACTAAAAAAATATTCTAAAGAACTAGCTAAAGCACCACAACTAGTCGTTTTAAATAAAATGGACTTAATTTGGGAAGATAATGAACACTTAGTTAAAGAATTTAAAGAAAAATATGGCAAAGATTATAAGATAATCGAATTTAGTGCGGCTACATTACAAGGTAAAAACGAGCTTTTGGGCGCTATTGTAAAAGAACTTATGTATTTACCAAAACCTGAACCTCAAATAATTGATACAATTGAACTTGATAAGGAAGACAAAACAAGTCTTGAAATACTACTTACAAAAGGTGGTGTTTGGGAAGTTAGGGGTGGCTATGTTGATGAGCTTATTAGATTAATTAATCTTGACGACCCTGAAAGTTTTGCATATTTCCAAAAGCGTCTTAAAAATGATGGGGTTATTGATAAACTAATTCAAAAAGGTTTAGTAGATGGGGATACAATTCGTGTTGGTGCGTTTGAATTTACCTACTTTGCTTAAAAAATAATATAAAAAGGAAAAAACAATATGACAAGTAAAGAAAGAGCGGCTTTAAGGAGCCTATCAAATAATGATAAACCAATTGTGTTAATTGGTAAAGATGGTTTAACAGACGATGTTATAACAAGTGTTAGGAATGCGTTAAACACTCGTGAGATTATCAAGTTTAAAATATTAAATAATAGTGACGAAACTGCAAAAGATGTTATGGCATCTTTATGTGAATGCTTAAATGCTGAAGCAATATCTGTAGTAGGCAATGTTGGCGTTATTTATAAATACTCTCAAAAGAAGAAGAAACACATAATTGATGAAATTACGCCTCAAAAAGAAATAGTTAAAAAAGCACCAAGTACAGGCCATAAACCTGGGTGTAAGGCTAAAATTAGAAGGGAAAGAGAGCGTCAGGAAGAGGCTTTAAAGCAAGAATATATAAGGGCAAAAATTAAAGAAAGTCGTGGAGAGTATGTTGCTAAAAAGCCAGTAAAACCAAGGTCAATGAAAGCTAATCAAAAAGCCGGCGCTAAAAAAGACGCCAAAAGCGTAAAAAACGCCAGTTTTAAAGGCTCTAGGTCTCAATCTGCTAAGGTTAAGGTTGGCGCTAAAAATACAAGAGTAGGTAAAACTGGCGCTAAAAGTCGCATACAAAAATCATTAAAAGGAAAATAAAATGGATAACAAAAATTTAGGCATATATTTACATATGCCTTTTTGCGCTCAAAAATGTAGTTATTGTAGTTTTGTGTCTGGCGTGTATAGTGAAGAAAAACAAAGGCAGTACATAAGCGCGCTTTTAAACGAAATAAAAACAACTTCTGTTTTGTATAAGGATAGAGTAGTTGACACTATTTACATAGGTGGCGGAACTCCGTCAATGCTGTTTTTAGGGGCAATTACAAATGTGTTGCAAACTATAAAAAAACACTTCAAAGTAAGCGAAAACGCGGAAATTACAATTGAGGGAAACCCCAATTCACTAACTATTGCAAAGTTAAGGGAATATAAAAATGCGGGCATAAACAGGCTGTCTGTAGGCTTTCAAGCTTACTATAATAAACACTTACGTCTTTTAAACAGGCCACACACTAAAAAAGATTTTACCGTTGCACTTAAAAACGCCAAATTGGTAGGGTTTAACAATATTAGTGCTGATTTACTTTTAGGAGTACCAACAGTGCCTAAATTTGCCGTAAAACGGGCTTTAAGACTAATGTTAAGGCTAGGTGTTAAACACGTTTCCAGCTATGGTCTAATTCTGGAAGAGAATACTGCACTTTTTAAACAAATTGACAAGGGAATAATTAAAAAGCCTAATGAAACACTTTCAAATAAATGTTATAACCTCGTATTAAAAACGCTTTCAAAAAAGGATTTTTATAGGTATGAGGTATCAAATTTTGCATTAAGTGGGTTTGAAAGTCAACACAACTTAAAATATTGGAATTTAGATGACTATATTGGTTTTGGAATTGCTAGTCACTCATATGTAAATTCTGTAAGGTATAAAAATTTTGATGATTTTGAAAAGTATACACAATACTACTTAAATGTTTTAAATGATGGCTCTCAAGTCATACTCCCTAAACCTATAAGGTTTGAAGAAAAGACAATTGAAAAAGATGAGCAAAAGGACGAATTTATAATGCTGTCTTTACGTAAAACAGAGGGGCTTAGTTTAAAAACATTTCAAGAACTTTTTAATGAAAACTTACTAAAAATAAGGCAAAATGAAATTAATGAACTCAAATCATTAAACTTAATTGAGGTAAAAAACGACTACTTAAAAGCAACTCATAAAGGTTTTGAAGTATTAAATCAAATTGTTTTAAAATTAGTTTGATTACAAAATTCGACAAAAAAATCGCAGTTTAATTAGCGATTTTTTTCAAAAAAGGGTATTGACAGACATAAAATTTTTTGATATAATACAGGTGATTAATTAATGACCTTAAAATTTTTGCGAAGAAACATGACGTTAAAATCATGTTTTTTAACGCTAATATATAAGGTTAAAATAAATATAAAGGGGTGTTATTATGAATAAGGAAGTATTTTATTCACAGGAAAAAATTGAGGAGTTTTTAACTAGGCAAGGTATTGCTTTTTCGGAAGTTATTCCATACATTTGTTCTGTTAGGGACTTTGAAATTAAATTAATCAGGAAAGTTGTAAAAAAATTAAGGATTACAAACAGCTCTTTTAAAGTTTTTGACTTTAATGGGGACCTTCACTACGAGGCGTTTAATAAGGATTTAAGTAAACAATGGGTACAATTTATTAAAAGTTCTTTACAAACCGTTGAGGAAAAAACAGCGTATTATGAATGCTTAAAGGAAGAAATTTTAGATAGGCTAACTGAGGAAACTAGTGATTATTTAGACGAAATTGCTTACTTTCAAAAAAAGATAGACGAAAGGAAAAAAGCTCATAAAAGAAGTGTAGTAAGTGGGTGTGATGACCTTAAAGTATTGGCTCAGGAATTTGGTGTTGAGGAAAAACCCGTACTTGTTTCAACAATTACTGAAAAAGCGTTGGAAAGATAATAAAAATAAAGCAAATAAGTTTTTTGAAGTAAATTTATAAAAACTCTTGCTTTTTTTTATTTTTGTGTTATAATTAATTGATTTTATTTATAAGGTGGTGAATTAGGTTGAGCATCGTTAAAGTTGGTGAAAACGAATCTGTAGATAGCGCTATCAAAAGGTTTAAAAGAAAATGCCAAAAAGATGGTATTATTGGCGATATCAGAAAAAAAGAAGCTTACGAAAAACCAAGTGTTAGAAGAAAACACAAGGCTGAAGCTGCTAGAAAAAGAAGCAAATAATTTAAATTACTTTATAATTTAGGGCAAAAAGTATCATCTTTTTGCCTTTTTTATTGAAAAAAGTGTTAAAATTTAAATTTTTTAGCATATATTTCATAAAAATTCTTGTTTTATTTGTAAAAAAGGTTTATCATATATAGTGAATACTATATGGAGGGGATTTATGGCGGTTGTAACTTGCAACGCGTATGGCAAAATTGAAATTTCTGACGAAGCGATTGCGTGTGTTGCATCTCATGCTGCATTGGATTGTTACGGTATAGTTGATTTAGTAGCCAAAAAACTTTCTGATAGTTTCGCTGTCTTTTTAAAAAAAGAAGCACCTAATAAGGGTGTTAAGGTATTAACTGTTGATAATAAAATTTACATTGACCTTTATGTTATAATAAAGTATGGTGTAAGCATTTCTGCAGTTGCTGAAAGCTTAAAAAGTGCAGTAAAGTATAGTGTGGAAGAATTTACGGGTATGATTGTAGACTCGGTGAATATTAATGTGTTAGGTGTAAGGGTATAAAATAGGGAAACGTGTGTGGTTTCTCGTTTTTGCATTTACAAAAAGATTGCACGGATGATAATAGTATAAATAAGGGGCTTTTTATATGCAAAAAGTAATTAACGGAGCGTTGTTCCGAAAAATGATATTGGCTGGTGCTCAGCTGTTGGAAGATAATAAAAGTTATGTGGATTCACTAAACGTGTTCCCTGTGCCAGATGGCGATACAGGTACAAATATGTCACTTACTATGAAAAGTGTTGTGGCAGAAATTAATAGTTGTCCAAATAATAATATGGATGCACTCTCTGATGCGTTCAAAAAAGGTGCTTTAAAAGGCGCAAGGGGTAATTCTGGTGTTATTTTATCGCAAATAATTAAAGGTATGAGCTCAGTTTTAGGTAATGAAACTGAAATTACAAACAAACAACTAGCTTTAGCATTTGAAGAAGGTGCAAAGGTAGCGTATAAAGCAGTTACAAAACCTAAGGAAGGAACAATTTTAACTGTTATTCGTATGATGGCTGAATGCGCCATGAAACTTTATAAAAAATCTATGGATATTGATGAAATGCTAAAGCAAATCATCGACCAAGGTGAAGAAACATTAAAACTTACACCTGAAATGTTACCAGTTCTTAAAAAAGCAGGCGTTGTTGATAGTGGCGGTAGGGGCTTAATTATTGTATTTACAGGTTTTTACAAAGCACTTATTAATGATGAAACATTAAAGATTAATTATGAACAATTTGACACCGTTCAAAAATCAACTCAAGACGAAGTTGAGGCTATGCTTGATTTAGGTGATATTGAGTTTGCGTATTGCACTGAATATATGATTATTGAAATGAAACCTAAAACAACAGAAGCGGATATTGACAAACTTCGTGAAAAATTAATGGAAATTGGTGATTCAGTTATTTGCGTTGGTGATTTAAGCCTCGTTAAAGTACACGTTCATACAAATGAACCTAATAAGGCGCTAGGATACGCGTTAGAACTTGGTGAACTTACTAAACTTAAAATTGAAAATATGCTTGAGCAAAATAGGGCTCTTAAAAAGGCAAGGGCTGAAAAACAACAATTAAAACCATATGGCATGGTGTCTGTGGCAGCTGGCGATGGTTTATCTGCAATTTTTAAAGACCTTGGTGTTGATTATGTTATTGAAGGCGGCCAAACAATGAACCCATCTGCTGAAGATATTGCTAAAGCAGTGGATAGTGTTCCGGCTCGTGACGTATTTGTTTTCCCAAATAATAAAAACATTATTATGGCAGCGGAGCAAGCAAAAAGTTTATCAAAACACACAATTCACGTAATTCCAACTCGTTCAGTTCCTGAAGGTATATCTGCAGCTATTGCGTTCTCTCCTGATGAAGAAGTTAACGCGTTAGAAGAAAGTATGAAAAACGCTATAAATGGTGTGTTGTCTAGTTCAGTAACTTATGCAGTACGTAATACTAATGTAAATGGCTTTGATTTAAAAGAAGGCGATATCATTGGTCTTACTGATAAAGATATTATTGCAAAAGGCGCTAAAATTGATGAAACTGTTGAAAATTTAGTTGAAAAACAATTAAATAACGACATTACAAGTATCACTCTATTTTATGGCGAAGGTGTAACTGAAGAAGAAGCAACAAAAATGCAGGAAAAACTTGCTCAAAAATTTTCTGATAAGGAAATTTCAGTGCTTCCAGGCGGTCAACCAGTTTATTACTATATTATTTCAATGGAATAATAAAAAAACTACCTTAAAAAAGGTAGCTTTTTTTAATATTTTATTTATTATTTTTTATTTTTAAATAAATATTTTCCAAATTTTTAGCGCTATAAATTTTTGGTACAGGGTAAAGTGGGTTCGCTTCTTTAATAGCGTTTTGTGCTAAATGTGGAATATCTTCTTCCTCAATTTGTGGGATGTTTATAGGAATTTCCATTTGTTTATTTAAATATTTAATGTGATCAATAAATTTTTTAGTAGCTATTTTGTTGCTATCACTAAACTCACTAAGCCCAACTTTTTTGGCAAGAATACCTAATTTTTTGTATATTTTAGAGCCGTATTCTTCAAGCATTTTCGGCAAAATTATTGCATTTGCAAGTCCGTGAGGTATATTATATCTTCCGCCTAAAGTGTGCGCCACTGCATGCACATAGCCCACATAACTACGTGTAAACGAAATACCGGCATAGTATGACGCTAAGAGCATGTTTTGCCTTGCTTTTTCGTTGTTTGGATTTTCATAAACTTTCAAAATGTTTTGGAGTATTAATTTAGTGGCGTCCTCGCTCATTTTACGAGTGTACTTAGTAGTTGATAAGCCAATGTATGCTTCAATTGCATGGGTTAGTGCATCCATACCTGTAGTAGATGTTATGTGCGGTGGCAGACCTAATGTTATTTTATAATCGAGAAGAGCGTAATGGGGAATAAGTGAAAAGTCATTTATAGTGTATTTGTGGTGGGTATTGTCGTCTGTAATAACGGCTGTGACTGTAGTTTCGCTGCCTGTTCCTGCAGTTGTAGGAATTGCTATTAAAAGAGGCAAGCGTTTTCTTATTTTTAACAACCCTTTCATTTTTTGAAGCGGTTTTTTGGGTTTAACAACACGCGCGCCTATAGCCTTCGCGCAGTCCATAACCGAGCCTCCACCTAAAGCAATTAATCCTTCGCAATTTTCTTTTTTATAAAGCACCAAACCATTTTCTACATTAGAAATTGTTGGGTTTGGAACAACATCTTCAAACACAACACAATTAATTTTTGCTTTTTTAAGGGCTTTTTCTAAATCTTTTGTTAAGCCTAAACTATTAATACCCTTGTCGGTTACAAGCATTACTTTTTTAATTGAGTTTATTTGTAAAACATCTACTAAACCTTCATAGTTTTCTAATAAAACTGGCTCTCTATAAGGCATTAAAGGCATCGCGAGGCGCATAACAAATTGATAGCTTCTGCACCATATTTTATTAAAAATGTTAACTTTTGTTTTATTGTTCATTTTATTGCTCCTTTTTTATTATTATTTTAAACCTTTATAATTAATAATTACAAATTAAAAAATAAATTGCGAAAAAAAAACCAAGAATTAATTTTCTTGGTTTAATTTTTAATTATTTTTTGCATTTACAGCAAAGGTATTTTTCAAGAGACTCAGTTTTATAAGTATTTACTGGCATTTTTTCAGTTGTATAGTAGCCTGCTGGAGCTTTAATAATTTCAGGAATTCTGTTTACAACTGTTGCGCAAGTAAGTTCAACGGTCGCTGGTCTATTAACAACAACTGTTGTGTTAGGTTCGCCTTCAACAGTCCATTCATTGCTATCGAATTCTTTTTCATTATAAACTTTACCAATACATTCGCTTTCAATAACAATACCTTCTTTAGTAGTTGTTGTTACAACAGCGCTCATACCTGTTGCATAGCCCTTAGGAATTTTCATGCCTAAAGTTGAACTATTAAGTGCTTTTTGAGCAACGTGAGGAACACATTTT
>JAZOQJ010000035.1:0-13534 GCA_045655985.1 Clostridia bacterium
ACCGCTTGGCCTCCGACTTTATAAGTGTATCCAGCGAATTTTTTTCTTCTTCTAAAGATTTAAGGTTTTTGCTTATTTCCGCTATTTCCCTATCTCTTCCCACAATGTTTGAAACTGTAATTTTTTTACTACCACCGGTGATACTTCCTTGAGGATTAATAATATCGCCATCAATAGTTACTATTTTAAAGCCATACCTTGTCTTTTTAGCAAGTTCTACAGCCACAACTAAATCTTTAACTATTACAGTTGAGCCTAATAAATTTTCAAATATATTAAAGTATTTTGAATCATATGAAATTAATTTGCTTGCAACCCCAAAAGAGCCAGCACTAGAATTTATAATAGATTCATAATCTCTTAAATTTCTTGGTTTTAAACTTGTAATTGGTAAAAATGTTGCCCTACCATAATTATTTTGTTTTAAGTACGTAATTATTTGATTAGCGTTTTCTTCATTCTCAGTCACAATGTTTTGAACAGCACTACCTAAAGCCATTTCAATTGCAGTTTCATATTCTTTAGGTACGTTCATTAACGATGCTACAACGCCTACAAATTTGTTTTTTAGCGCCATATTTGTTTGAGAATCTTGTAAAATTTTCTTAACCGCACCATTAAAACCATCAAAACTTTTCTGCATTTCTTCTAACACTTTTTGCCTTGAAAATAGTGAAGAATATGTAGAAACAATTTCATTATACCTAAGGGTTTTTTGCGAAGATTCCTCTTTTAATTTTTCAATTTCATGTGTTAGTATCTCTTTTTTATTTAATTCTTCTAATTGCTTATTTTTTAAGTTTTTAGCTTTTTCGATATTTTCTTGTAGAGCTTTGGTATTTCTTTGAATTACCTCTTTAGTAACAGATAAATTTTGTTCTAACTTTTCTTTTTGAGCTTTAGTTAGTTCATTTTCAGCCTTTAATTTAGAAATATCGGCCTTAATTAATGAAAGTTTATCTAAAGCCTCAAGCATTAATTGTTGACTTTCTTCACTTTCTTCTTCAAATTGATTTAATTTTTCTAATAGTTCTAAATATTTTTTATTAGCCACTTCATAACTATCATTTAAATCATCTAATTTAATTTCATTTTCTTCTTTTAAAAGTTGTTTTTTGTCTATTTCTAAATCAATTTCATGTAGCCTTGATTCTTCTCTTTTAATTCTTTCTATTGTATTTTGTGCTTGCTCTTTTAAAAGATTTAATCTTTCTTTTTGAACATAAGTTTCACCAGATTGTTTTTCTATTTCAACCTTAATATTTGCAACTTTATTGTATAAGTCACGCATTTCATTGTCTATATTTTGTATATCTTCAAAGGTCTTGTTGTAAGATTTTGTAGCAACTTCTAAATCATTTTGCCTATTTAAAGTTTCTTCTTCAATAGCTTTTATCCTAATGGCAATATCTTCTTTACGGGAAGCAGCACTATCATACTGATAAATATAGTTGTTAATTTCTAAAAGTTTCATGCTTTCTTTAAGTTGCAAGTATTTTTTTGCATTTTCAGCTTGTTCTTTTAAAGGATTTAATTTACGTTCAATTTCATAAATAATATCATTTACTCTTGAAAGATTTTCATGAGTCCTTTCTAATTTTCTTTCGCTTTCAACCTTTTTTTCCTTAAATTTTGCTATGCCGGCTGCTTCCTCAAAAATAGCCCTTCTGTTTTCAGGCTTACTACTTACAATTTCCTCAACCTTACCTTGTCCAATAATGCTATAACCATCACGACCAATACCACTATCGTGCAAAATATCAATAATGTCTTTTCTTCTTGCAGGGTTTTTATTAATTAAATACTCACTTTCGCCTGAACGATATAATTTACGTGATAAAGTTATTTCATCATAATCTAAATTAATAGTTCTCATTGTATTATCAAGTACAATTGACACTTCGCAATAGCTTAATGATTTTCTTTTATCAGTACCATTAAAAATGACGTCTTGCATAGAAGTACCACGCAACACTTTACTGCTTTGTTCACCTAAAACCCACCTAATAGAATCGGCAACATTACTTTTACCACAGCCATTAGGACCAACAATTGCAGTTATGCCATCATTAAAGTCAACTACAGTTTTATCAGCAAACGATTTAAAACCAACAAGTTCAATTCTTTTAAAATTCAAGGGAATTACCACCTTTTATAAAATATTTAGTAGTTTATATTTTGCACAATACAAAATATTGTACTATGCATTATACAAGATTATTATCAATTATATATTTGGCGCATTCATTTTCTGTTTCTTTTTTGTTTTTGCCGGATAATGTTACTAACGTTTCTCCATTTAAAACAGCAGCAATTGTAAAGGTTGGCATATGCGCAGGGCCCGACCTATCTATTTCAACATATTCAAAATTATTGTGCGGATTTTGTTGTATAATTTCCTGCAACTTTGTTTTATAATCGGTTAAATGATTATAAACTTGTTCAATAAGCTCTTTGCTATATCCCAACTTTTCTAAAACAAAACGTTCGACTGTCTTATAATCTGAATCCAAATAAATACCTGCAATTAAAGCCTCAAACAAGTCTCCCATCGCGTTTTTACTTTGGGTTGGATTAAATGATTGTACTAACAAATAATCTGCCAAATTAAGCCTAAAAATAACTTCACTTAAGTTTTCACAGGATACTAAATATGCTCTAATTTTACTCATTTCCCCTTCATTATAACTGCAGTTGTTATACAAAAAGGTTGTTGTAATTAAATTAAGTAAACTATCCCCTAAAAACTCTTGCCTCTCATTGTTTTCTACATTATTAATGTGGGCAAAAGAACTATGAGTAAAAGCAGTTTGTAAATATTGTTTATTTTTAAATGAATAGCCTATAATTTCTTCAATTTTTGTTAAATTTAAAGTTTTCATATAAATTTCCTAATCTTCAATTTCTATATCAATGTCAGCAATTGCGTCTTTCATTTTATCTAATAAGTTGTTTTCATGTGCATCTATAATTTGTTTAATGCAATTATAAATACTTTCAGGCTGACTTGAGCCATGACCTTTAACAACTAATTTTTTTGTACCTAAAAATACTGAACCACCATAAGCATTGTAATTTAACTTTGTTTTAAGGTTTTTAAATACTCTTTTCATAAACAAAGCGCCAATTTTGCTCCAAAAGCCCTTTTTAATTTCATCTTTTAAAAAGGTTGTTAAAAACATAGCTGTACCTTCAACAGATTTTAACAAAACATTACCAGCAAAACCATCAGTTACAATAACATCATAATCGCCAGAAAGAGCGTCACGCGCTTCCATATTCCCAACAAAATTAATAGGAAGTTCCTTTAAAACTTTAAAAGTCTTGTGAGTTAAATCGTTTCCCTTATGGTCTTCAACACCTACGTTTAATAATGCGACTTTAGGGTTTTCAACTCCTAAACTTTCCATATATTTTACACCCATTAAGGCAAAATGAACTAGGTTTTTAGGACGCGCATCCATGTTAGCGCCACAGTCAATTAAACAAACTTTTTTATCAGTTTTTGTAGGAAGTAATGGCGCTAAAGCTGGCCTTGATACATTTTGCATCCTGCCAAGTTTTAAAAAACCACCAGTTAAAACTGCGCCCGTTGAGCCACATGACACAAGCCCGATTATATCATCACTCTTTCTTAAATTATCAAAACTAACCACTAAAGAAGAGTTTGTTTTTTGCTTGATTGCAACTGTAGGAGACTCGTCATTAGAAATAACCTCAGGTGCATCAATAACTTCTATCGCCTCTTTATTATAGTTTTCTTCTTTTAAAAGGTTGTTTAAAACCTCTTCTTTACCTGTTAAATATATTTTTAAACCTTTTATATTGTTTACTGCCATAACGGCAGCTTTAACATTACATATTGGCGCATTATCGCCACCAAAACCATCAACTACTACTTTATATTTAAATTCCATATTTTATTCCCTTTAATGCTTTAAATTTCAAAATCTTCAGGTAAATCTTCAAGTGCTAAATCTTTATCATAAATTAATTTTTGTTTAATTTGAGAGGTTGGTTTTTCATAAATAGTATTTATATCTATATCACTATTTTCAGATTCTTCTAACGCAAGTTCCTCTAAAGATTTATTATTATCAAAATTTTTGCTATTAATTTTAGTTTTGCTTTCAGTAACTATATCAATTAAACTTTCGCTAGCATCTTCTAAAGCTGTTTCCTCATCAGGAATTTCAAAATTATTGTATAAACTATTATCGTCCTCTTCAAAAGTTTCAATCATGCTTAATAGTTCTTCATAATCAGGTAAATCAGAAATATCTTTAAGCTCAAACTTTTTAAGAAATTCATTAGTAGTGCCAAATAGTAAAGGCTTACCAACAGCGTCTTTCCTACCAACAACTTCTATCATATTGTGTTGCAAAAGTTGCTGAATTGCATAATCAGAGTTAACACCACGAATTTCCTCAACATCAAGCCTTGTTATTGGTTGTTTGTAAGCAATAATAGCAACTGTTTCTAAAGTTGCCTTAGAAAGTGCCCTTTCCCTAATTGGATTTAAAACAATTGAAATATCCTCAGCGTATTTGTCGTTAGATGTAAATTGTATATGTTTTTTATATTCAATTAAGTGGATACCGCAATCATTTACATATTTCTCTTTTAAAACATCAATTGCTTTATCAAGCTCTTTATCAGTAATATTTAATTTTTCAATTATATATCCTTTTTCTAAGCCATCACCAGATACAAATAATAATCCTTCTAATATGTTTTCTAAATTTTCCATAAATCCTCTTAAAAAGTCATTTTATCTTCCGAAACAAAATCATCATCTTGTTCTTCTTTTTTTTGAATTATAATATCGCCAAACATTTCTTCCTGAACAACTGTTATTTTTTGTAATTTCATAAGTTCCAATAAAGCACTAAATGTTGTAATTATTTCACTTCTTGAAAATGTCGAATCAATTAATTCAAAAAAATTGATTTTTTCGCTTGATAGTAAAATAGTTTCAATTTCAAATATCTTTTCTTCAACTGTAAATCTATCTCTTTCAATAGTTTTTACTTCTTCCTGCTTTTGTTCTAAATTAACTTTAGATAGTAGCTTTGTAAATGCAGTAATTAAATTTTGCATATTCATTTGTTTTAAAACTATCCTGTAGTCATTTACCTTTTCATCAGGTGCTTTGTAAAAATGATTATTATTTTCAAGTAAATGTAGTTTTTCACTTGCTTCTTTAAAAAGTTTATATTCTTTAAGTTTTTGTAAAAGCATCCTTTCTTTATTTTCAGGGTCTTCATCCATCATTTCTTTTTCTTGAGGAATTAAATATTTAGACTTAATTTCCAAAAGAGTTGCCGCAACTTCTATAAATTCAGCAGCTTTTTCCATGTCCAAAGAGTCGATATCTTTCATGTAATTAAGATATTGTTCTGTTATCATCGAAAGTCTAATATCTTCAATATCAACCTTAGTTTCTTTTATTAAATACAAAAGTAAATCTAAAGGTCCTTCAAAATTTTCAAGTTTAACAGCATATGCTGTACTATCTTGTAAAATCTCTTGCTCTTTAGGCGTTAATTTATAATTTGGCACGCAAAAACCAACATCTTGTGCAGACATTGGTACATTTTTATTTTCATTATCAACCATTTCTAAATTTTGATTTAATTCCATAAAATACCTATAATGCTAACAACCAAAAGTAAACGAATTTACCATATACCCAATTAACAGCATCACCCAAAAAGTAATGACACAATAATATTAAACCTACACTATAAATTAATGAATACCTTTTCATGTGGTCAACAAACCTATTACTATAAGACGTTAATGACAACACAATATTAAACCCATCTAATGGGTAAATTGGGAATAAATTAAATATCATCAAAGAAATATTTATTACTGCAATAAATTGAAAAAGATAATTCAAGAAAAAAAACAAATACACAACAACCATATTAGTTGGATCAATTATTCCTGATAAATAAAGTAAGCCAATATTTAATAATACTGCAAAAAATGCAATAGTAAGATTTGTTACTACACCCGCTATACTTACAAGAAATAGCCCTTTTTTTCGCTCTTTAAAATTGTTAATATTAATAGGTACTGGTTTTGCCCAACCAAAACCAAAAAGTAGTAAACAAATAGTTCCCATTAAATCTAAATGATTTATAGGGTTTAAACTAAGTCTGCCTGAAAGGCGTGCAGTATCATCTCCACAACGCTCAGCCATAATGCCATGAGCAAGTTCGTGCGGAATAATAGCACATAATACTGCGATTACATATGCTACCAAAACTAAGAGTAATTCAATACCGGAATAAAATTCAAAAAAATTTAACATAAAATATTTTTTGCACAAAAAAACTTGCACAAACCCAAATTTAGTATATTATAATTTGGTTTTTTATGCAAGTAAATAAACACTTTTTTACGCTTTTTAGCACAATTTTACTAAGAATTAAAGTGTTTTACAATATTTTTGAAATAATATCCAAAACCACTTAATTCGTAGTCTTTAACAGCGCATAAATTAACTTCATCAACAACAACACCTTTTTTAATTACAAGTGCTTTTGCTAAAACATCGCCCTTTAAAATATTATTTGAAATTTTATTATAAATTAACTTAACCTCAATATCTTCTGCTCCAACTTTTTTAGTAAGCGAAGTGACCTCTCTTTCCGGCTTCATTAACACTTTTTCTTTTATACCTTTTATTTTTTGAGCAAACTCTATTTCCTCATTTTGTTTAATAAAAGTTTTAACTAAATAATTTCCAAAACCATAATTTAATAGATTTGATGTTATAGTAAACCTATCTTGAGCGTTTTCACAGCCCATGGTAACTGCAATAAGCTTCATATCATTTCTTTTTGCAACTGCACTTAGGCAATACCCCGCCTCATCTGTATAGCCTGTTTTGCCACACTCGCACCCTGGGAAATATTTAATAAGTCTATTAGTGTTAACAAGCTCCGTTTCCCTGCCTGATGGGTGAACCAATTTATCCATCCAAATTGTAGCATATTTTTTATATATGTCATGTTTATTAACTTCTTTTAAAAGACACGCAACATCAAATGCTGTTGAATATTGATTTAACGCCGGAAGTCCTGTTGAATTAGCATACAATGTATTCTTAAGGCCAAGTTCCTGTGCTCTTTCATTCATTAAATTAACAAAATTGTATTCATTACCACCAATAAGTTCTGCAAGTGCAACACTTGAGTCATTTGCGCTTGCAATAATAACACTCTTGAGTAATTCTTCAACACTATATTCGGCATGAGCATCTAAAAACGCTTGACTGCCCTCTTGACTTGCGGCATTTTCACTTATTACCACTTTGTTAGACAAATCAAGTTCATTTTTTTCAATTTTTTCCATTGCTATTAAAGAAGTCATAAGTTTTACCATGCTCGCAATTTCAAAATGTTTTTCGCTGTCTTTTTGTGTTAATACTTCGCCGCTTATTGCATCAATTAACACATATGCCTTGCAATTAAAATCTTCAACCTCAGCATGTAAACACAATGGGCTTCTTCTTGAAAATCCTACGGCTGATAAAATTGCCGCGCCAAATAAAAGTAACGCCAATAAAAAAGAAAAAATTTTTTTCATATTATCACCTTCCTTTTATTAGCATAAATAAATTTTTATTATTTATTCGTACGGCATAAAAAAAACGAGTAATAATCACTCGCTTTTATTAGATTTCTTATCTTAATTAAATTGCAAATTATAAGTTTTTCATAGTTTATAAAAGTTCACGAATAGCATCACATAAATACAAAGCATCCGCCATATCACGACATACACAAATTACAGTGTCATCCCCCCAGACAATACCTAAAACTGATTTAAAATTTTGTTTGTCCAACGAACTTCCTACTGCCGGCGCGAAGCCTTTTAAAGTTTTAACCACAACCAAGTTATTTGCAGGAAGTATTGACACTATGGTTTTTGTAGCAAGATTAGTATATTTATTTGATGACTGCTGATCAGTAGAATCAATGTACGCATACTTATATTTTTTATTATCAGTCATTATTTTAATTAAGCCAAGCTCTTTAATATCCCTGGAAATTGTAGCTTGAGTAATATCAAAATTAAGAGCACGAAGCTGCGACACAAGTTCTTCCTGTGTTTCAATTTCATAATCCTTAATAAGTTCTAAAATTTTAGACTGCCTTAAATTTCTAGCCATAAAAATGCCTCTTTAAATAAAAATTTCCCCTTGCATAAATCCTTGCTGTATTATTATACACCAGAACCTATATTTATACAAGAGAAAAATTGCATTTTTATACAAAAAAATTTAAATATTTATGCAAAAATATGCATAACACCTAAATGTTGTGTTTATTGTTGGATTTACAATCAATATATTGTTTACTATTTATTCACGTCTTTCAACAAAATTTATTATTTCTTTTTGCCATAGCCAAAAATAGCCATAAATGATGCAAATTTAGATATTATAAATACATTGTTTTTAATAGCCACCCTTTTGCCCATAGCCTTACCGCCAATCATTAAAGCAGCAACAAGACCGCTCACTAAGGCTGAAACAATTATTTGAGAAGTGCTACCTTGAAGTCCCATCATTACAACAAAAGTTGCGCAAATAGAACCTGAAATAATACCGCAAATATCACCAATAACATCGCAAAATAAACTTGCAAATCTATCTGCATTTTTAATAAGTTTAATTGCCGCTTTTGCGCCAAAACATTTTCGAGCCGCCATAGCATTAAATGGCTCTAAATCGGCAGAAGTAAGCGACACACCAATCATATCAGTTATAATACTTATAATAATTACAACTAAAAGTAATATACTGCAAATAATAATGCCTGTACCACTTAATAAAAATTCACAGCCAATACTCACCAAAAATGATATTGATAGCGACAAAAACACAACAATTAAAGGCCAATAATTTTTTTTGTTCTTTTTGTTTTTGTGTTTTCTTTCGTGTTTTTGTTCAACGTTTTCTTTATTATCTATTTTCTTCGGGACGGGTACAACGCCTTCCCCACTTAAATTTACTTTTTCCATATATTCCTTATTTTATTATTTATGATTAAAATAAAAATTCTGCCTGAATTACACCAAGCAGAAATTTTTTAAAAGGTTTAATTAAGGTAAACCTTGCATCTTAGGTCTAGTGTGTTTTCCCTATTTCGCCACACATCCGTTACCAGATGTATTGTTTCCATTTAATGCGATCAGCCCGAACTAAATCAAGCCACCAGATAGCCACTTAGTATGCACTATAATCCCTTAATTAAATACGGCCTAGAAGTTTTCCTTAACGAAGTTTATAATACTTAGCCTATTTTGCAACATAAATTTCATAAACCAATTGGGTAAATAATTGTGTACTTTAATTAATTACTTAATAATGTTTAATCCTTTTAAAACCACTCAAGGCAGGCTACACTGTGCACAGCTTATCACCGCAACACAGGTTTTATCCTAATTAGTAAAAAAGTATTTAAACTTTTCTACCGTTTAGGTCTCCGCGATAAATGGGATAAGATTCGTATGCCGTTACGATTTACCCATAAATCTTAACTCCCAGCATCCACCCAAGTTTGGGCAACTCAAGCAAACACCAGAAACTTCATCGTTGTGCCCTTCGACGCTTTTAATCGCCTTCCATGCTATAAATATTCGACTAGAATACCGCACCTTCTATAATATTATACTACAATTTCTGCTAAAAATCAACTATTTTAACTATTTTAATATTGTTTACCAAAGTAAGCTTTGTATTTTGCAGGCTTACCACATTTAATACATTTACAGCCAGAGGTATTTTCAATAATCACACGAGATTTAATTGTTGTTTCGTCTTTAATAGCGGCCTCACAATCAATTTCACCACAATGACAAACAATAGCAACTTTTCCACTTTCAACCACTTTTTTCATTTCTTCCATTGTAGATGCTTCTTGAGTCGCATTATTTAATCTATCTTCAGCAATTTTATATAGGTTTTCTTGAATTTCGTCTAAAAGTTTTTGAACCTTACTTCCTACTTCATTTAAAGAAACAACAATCTTTTCGTGAGTATCACGACGAACAAGTTGACAAACACCATTTTCAATGTCTCTAGGACCAATTTCAAGCCTTAGAGGCACACCCTTAAGTTCGTATTCATTAAACTTCCAACCTGGAGAGTTATCACTCGCATCTAGTTTAACACGAACACCAACATTTTCTAATGTTTCTTTTAATTTAGTAGCATTTTCCAAAACGCCTTCTTTTTTCTGCGCAATTGGAACTATAACAGTTTGAATTGGTGCAAGACGAGGTGGAAGTTTAACACCCCTTTCATCGCCATGAACCATAATAACAGCGCCAATTAATCTTGTGCTCACGCCCCAAGAAGTTGAATACCCTAGCTCCCATTCGCCATTTTTGTTTAAAAATTTAATATTGCTTGCCTTGGCAAAGTTTTGACCTAAGTTATGGCTGGTTCCAGCTTGCAAGCAAACACCATTTGGCATAACTGCCTCAATACCATAAGTTTCTAAAGCACCAGCAAACTTTTCGTGCTCACTCTTTTTACCAGAAAGTAGTGGCATTGCAAGCAAATTTTTACACATATCCTTATAAACTTCTAGCATAACACGAGCGTCTTCTACCGCATCCTCCATTGAGGCTTGCACAGTATGACCTTCTTGCCATAAAAATTCGCTTGTTCTTAAAAATGGACGAGTTGTTTTTTCCCATCTTACAACATTGCACCATTGGTTCATTTTAACTGGTAAATCCCTATAACTTTTAATCCACTTAGCATACATTTCGCAAATTATTGTTTCGCTTGTAGGTCTTACAATAAGTTTTTCAGAAAGTTCTTGTCCTCCAGCGTAAGTTACAACCGCAACTTCAGGCGCAAAACCCTCTACGTGCTCCGCTTCCCTTTTTAAAAAGCTTTCTGGTATAAACATAGGGAAATAAGCATTTTGAACGCCTTGTTTTTTAAAACTAGCGTTTAAATATTCTTGTATTTTTTCCCATAAAGCATAACCATAAGGTTTAATAATCATAGTTCCCTTAACAGGACCATAATCAACCAAATCCGCCTTTAAAACAACGTCTGTATACCAACTAGACAAATCAGTATTAAAATCTGATATATTTTCTACAAATTTTTTTTCTTCCATATTTTTAATCCTTTAAACCATTTCCTCTTCAAAAACTTTACCCATTTCAAGTTTTATTTTAGTGATTTTTCCAGCGCATTTTGTTAAATATTCTTGACACTCTTTTGTGATATTTGCTGCCTCTTCAAAAAGTTTCATAGCCTCACTAAGTGGTGTTTCATTATTTTTTAAAAGTGTATTTATTTCGTCTAAGCGCGCTATTTTTTTTTCGTATTCCATACCATAACCTCATCTTTATTAAGTTTAATAAAGCAAATTACAGTGCTTATTATAACACCTTTTTACTTTGTATACAATATTTATTTTACTTTTTGTCAACTTTTTTCACTTCACAAGTTGCTATTCCATCAATAAAGTTAACATTTAAAATATCTTTTTCAAAAATTTGCTCTACACCCATAATGGGCTTATTATTTTTATAAACTTTTGAATATCCCTTATTTAATATGTTAATTGGATTATTGTTTGATATTTCACTACTTTTAAAAACAAGCAAGTTTTCCTTATGCTTTAATAGGTTATTTATGCTTTCATCAAAACTATATTTTTGCGCTTTTATTTTTTCTATATCAAACCTGTTGCCAATACAACTTTCAGATATATTATAGATAGTTTTTAAGCCCGCTAAATAACTATCTAATTTTGTTTCAACGTTAGCTTCTACACTATCAAAAAGGCTATTTAAAACCGCCATTTGGTCTTCTTTTTGCACTACTAATAATTCTGCTGCAGCAGACGGCGTTGGCGCCCTTAAATCGCTTGCGTAATCTATTAAAGTAAAGTCAGTTTCATGTCCTACTGCGCTTACTATAAACTTATTAGAATTAGCAGTCGCTCTTGCCACAACTTCGGTGTTAAAGGGCTGTAAATCTTCCTCGCTACCACCGCCACGAGCCACAATTATAGCATCTACTTCATAATCGTTAAAAAATTCAATACCTTGTGTGATAGAATTCTCACTTCCTACGCCCTGCACTTTAACCGGATACAATACAATACTAACATTTTTGTTACGCCTTGTAGTAATGTTAATTATATCCTGTATAACCGCCCCCGTATCACTACTAACAACACCAATTTTATTAATTTTGGTGGGCATTTGTTTTTTGCGTTCTAAGTCAAATAAACCTTCTTTCGTAAGTTGTTCTTTGAGCAAAATAAACTTTTTGTAAAGTTCGCCTTCACCAAGTTCTTCAACCCTAGTTACTTGAAAGTTAAATTTGCCACCCTTAACGTAATATTTTGGAGAACCTGATACAATTACTTTTTTCCCAACAAAACGCGTAAGTTCCAACGGATAAAAACAAACGCAGTTTAAAACTGCGCCCTCGTCTTTTATTGAAAAATAAATAGCTGTACCACTTTTACTAATAGCGCCAAGTTCACCAAAAATTTTAATATTTTGAAGCATTATTTCGCTATCAATAATATTTTTAAGGTATGTACCTAGCATGGTAACAGAAATAGCATCTTTTGGTTCTAACATAATTTTACTCTTTAATTTCGTTCTTTAAAATTGACGCCAATACGCCATTAACAAAACTATAACTTTTTTCAGTTGAATATGTTTTGCATATATTAACTGCTTCATCAATAATTGAAATATTAGAAGCATCCTTTAAATACAACATTTCATAAACTGCTAAACACAAAATTGCAAGGTCAGTTTTATAAACCCTGTCAATAGCAAATTTATTAAGATTTCGAGAAATTATTTCTAAAAGCGTATCATGTTTTTCAATAACACCCTCATAAACTGATACAATGTATTGTTTATCGCTTTCAGTTAATTCCTTTTCCTGCAACATTTCTTCTAGTGTTATATCATTTTTTGCCTTTAAAAATTCATATTCAAATAAAATTTTAAAACAAATTTGTCTTGCTTGTATTCTTGCCATAATTAAATCGCCTCTACTACTTGTTTATTTTCAACACCCATAATATGAACATTAACTTTGTTAACTTTAACATCCATCATGGCGTTTATACCGTTTTTAACATTTTCTTGAACCTTATGCGCAACATCACTTACACTATAACCTGACAATATATTAAAATATATGTCAATGTTAATGCCCTCAGGATTTTCCACAACTTTTACGCCTTCATAATAATTTTCCGAAAATAATTTCCTAATGCCACTACCAAAGTTACTTGACAAAGATGAAACACCAGCAATTTCCTTAGTAGCCAAATTTATTATAGAAAGTATTATATTTTTGTTAGTATTAACCGCGCCTCTGCCCTCTTGATTACCTTTATAATAGTTATTCATATAAAGCTCCAACTTTTTAATTCATTTTTATTATATCAAGTTTTTTTTTATTTTGCAATAAAAATAATTTTATTTATTATTAAATCATATAAAAAACTAT
>JAZOQJ010000036.1:0-16589 GCA_045655985.1 Clostridia bacterium
TAAGATTAATATTTTTGATATAGCAAAATAAATAAAATAATTGAAAAAAAATTTTGCGTGTGATATAGTTAATTGAAAATTATTTAAGAGGGAAAAAATCATGTCCAAAAATTTTGTTCATTTACATGTGCATAGTGAGTATAGTTTACTTGACGGCGCGGCGCGTATTGAAAATTTAATAAAGCGTGCTAAGGAACTTGGTATGAGTCACGTGGCGGTAACTGACCACGGCAATATGTATGCAGCAATCACACTATTTGATGCGTGTAAGGGAAGTGGCGTAAAGCCTATTTTTGGTACTGAATTTTATTCTTGTGACGATTTGACCCAAAAGGAAGGCAAAACTAAACTTAACCACTTAGTTTTGCTTGCAAAGGACCAAGTTGGTTACAAAAACCTTTGTTTATTAAACACAATAGCCTTTCGTGACGGCTTTTACTATAAACCGCGTATTGATTTTAACACTTTAAAACAGCACCACGAAGGGTTAATTTGTTTATCTGCTTGTATTGGTGGCGAGCTTCCACAACTACTACTTAAAGGCTTTGATGAAGAGGCTTATAATTTAGCAAAATCTTATAAAGAACTTTTTGGTGAAGACTATTACATAGAAGTTCAAAGTCATGGTTTAATTGAAGAAAAAGAAGTATATCCAAAACTACTTAAAATTGCGAAAGATTTAAATATTAAAACTGTTGCCACAAATGACGTTCATTATATGAATAAAGATGACGCCCTAATGCAAGAAGTTTTAATGTGTGTTGCAATGCAAAAAACTTTAGATGATCCGGATAGGATGACTTTTGGCACTGATGAGTTTTATTTTAAAACAAGGGAAGAAATGGAAGCGCTTTTCCCAGATAACCCTGAGTGCTTAGACACGACAATTGAAATTGCAAATAAGTGCAACTTTTCATTTGAAGAAGAAAATATTGATAAAAATATGTATCACTTCCCAAACTTTCAACCACCTAATGGCATGAGTTTGGAAGAATATTTTAGAGAGCTTATTGAAGAAGGCTTAATTAGGCGTTATGGCGAGGTTACTCCTAAAATTAGGGAAAGGGTGGAAACTGAACTTAAAGTTATTAATGGTCAGGGCTTTACTCAATACTTTTTAACGGTGTGGGACTATATTAATGCTGCGCGTAAAATGGGCGTTCCGGTAGGCCCAGGCAGGGGCTCAGGTGCGGGCTCAGTTGTTGCGTACGCTATTGGTATTACGAACATTGACCCATTTAAATTTGACCTGATTTTTGAAAGGTTCTTACACACTGAGCGTGTAACCGCGCCCGATTTTGACGTGGACTTTGCGGATGATAGGCGTGCGGATGTTATAGAGTACGTCAAAAACAAATATGGCGAAGATAAGGTTGTTAAAATTGTAACTTTTGGAACAATGGCAGCAAAAAACGCTATTAAAGACGTAGGAAGGGTTTTGCGTGTTCCATATAGCGAAACTGATAAAATTACAAAAAACATACCAAATATTCCAGCAAAACATCATGACGTTATTAAAAAATGCTTTGGTTTTTATCACCCTAAAGAAGGGGATAAGGATTTTGGCACAAACTACGCAATACCAGACTTAGTTGAGGCGTATAAAAATAGTGACGATATTAGGCGTGTTATTGATATTGCTATGAAGGTTGAGGGCATGCCTCGTCAAAGTTCAATGCATGCGTGCGGCGTCGTTATTGGTTATGACACATTAGATAAGCACATGCCACTAGCAAGAAACGGTGAAGATATTACAACCCAGTACTCTATGACTGATATCGAGCGTTTGGGTCACCTTAAAATGGACTTTTTAGGGCTTAGGAACTTAAACGATATTAAAAAGGCAATTGAATATGTAAAAGAAAACCATGGGGTTGTAATCGACTTTGAAAAAAGTAACTATGACGACCCAAAAGTATATGAAATGATCTCTACAGGAAACACCAAGGCAATATTCCAAATTGAAAGTGGTGGTTTCCAAAAGTTTATGAGAGAACTTAGGCCAACTACTATAGAAGATATCACTGCGGGTGTGAGTTTGTATAGGCCAGGCCCTATGGACTCCATTCCTCGTTACGTTCATAACAAACATAACCCGCAAGACGTTACGTATGCTCACCCTATATTAGAGCCAATTTTAAATGTCACTTATGGCTGTATTGTTTATCAAGAGCAAGTTATGAGAATTGTTCAGGATATGGCAGGGTACTCCTTGGGTCAAGCCGATATGGTTAGGCGTATGATGGGTAAAAAGAAAGTGGACGCAATGGCTAAGGAAAAACAAACATTTTTGTTTGGTAAGCCTGCTGAAAACGGTAAGCCTGCGATAGATGGCGCTATTAAGCGTGGCGTTCCGCAAGATATAGCCGAACAAGTTTGGAGCGAAATGGAAAGTTTTGCTCAGTACGCGTTTAATAAGTCGCACGCAGCAGCCTATTCACTTATAACTTATCAAACGGCATATTTAAAATGTTATTATGAACCTGAGTTTTTAACAGCGGTTTTAAATAACCGTATTAATAACGCGGACGAAATTAAAAACTATATTAACTATGCAAAATCCGAGGGCCTTACAATCTTACCGCCGGACATTAATAAATCAAAAACATTCTTTAGCGTAGAAAATGGCGGTATCCGTTTTGGTATTGGCGGACTAAAAGGCATGGGAATTGGCCTAAGTGAAGAAATGGTTAAAGAAAGGAACCTAAATGGCGAGTATACCAGTTTACTCAATATGGTTGAAAGGACTAATAAGTTTGGTTTAAACAGGAAGGGTATTGAAGCACTTATTCTATCAGGCGCGTTAGACGGCTTTGGCTATAAGCGAACAGAACAAATGGCGGTTATTGACCAAATATTAGACAGAATTACACACGATAAAAAAGCATCAAAAACCGGTCAAATTTCTATGTTTGATAGTTTACTTAAAAATGACGAGACTTTAAATACGGTTGATTATCCGCGCCTTCCTGAATATACAAATGCTGAAAAATTAACGCGTGAAAAAGAGGTGGCGGGTTTGTATGTATCAGGCCATCCACTTGATAAATATACAAATATGTTAAAAGGATATACTTTTCATTGCGATATGCTTGAAGAGGAAACAATTGACGCTGAGCCTATGCAGGTTGAAGAAGGGGAAGAACTCGAATTTAAAGGAAATGATGTTCAAGACGGTGCAATTGTAACCTTTGGTGCAGTTATTAATGAAGTGCAAAAAAGGTATACAAGGCGTGATAATAAAGAAATGGCTATTTTGGAAGTAGAAGATTTGTATGGAAAGTGCGACGTTATGATGTTTCCTAACCTTTATCAACAACTTAAAAACGAAGTAAAACCTAATATGCTAGCACTAATTACTGGTAGAGTATCACTTCGTAGTGGCGAAAAGGGCGTAATTGTTTTAGATAAAATTGAGCCAATGGCTGAAGAAAAACAAGAAAAAATTGTTCTTTTAAAAGAAGAAGAAAAACATTTAGAAAAACTATACCTAAAATTTGATACTCAAAACCCTAGCATTATGGCTGAAATTGAAGAAATTTTACAAATGCATCTAGGTAAAAGTGAAGTGTTTGTGCAATGCGCATCACAAAACAAACTATTTAAACTAAATTATAAGGTTGAAATAGATAATGTGCTTCGATACGAACTTTTAACTGTTTTGGAGCAAGACTGCATTAAAATCAAGTAAATAATTATCAAAGAAAGCAAGCAATAAAAAAGTTGCTTGTTTTTTTAATGTGTATTAATTTTTTTTGCTTTTTTTTGTTTTTAGTAATATACTAATTTTGTAAAAGGAGAAAAAATATGAGAGTTGCAATTTTAACTAGTGGTGGAGATAGTAGCGGAATGAATGCTGCAATTTATGCAGTTTATAAAAAATGTGAAGAATTAGGAATTAAACTTTTAGGTGTTCGCCACGGCTATAAAGGCCTTTTGTTAAACGACTTTGTTATACTAGATAAAAAAGATATTGAAGACAACTTTAATAAAGGTGGTTCATTTTTAAAAACTGCGCGTTCTAGCGAATTTGCAACGCAAGAAGGTTTAAAAAGGGCAAAATATGTGCTTGAAAACAATAAGATTGATGTATTAATCGTAATTGGTGGTAATGGTTCCTTAAGGGGTTGTTACGACCTTCAAAAAGAGGGCGTAAACTGCCTCTTTATACCAGCAACTATTGATAACGACTTAGGCTATACAAAGTTTTCAATTGGCTTTCACACAGCAGTTGATAATGCGGTGGATGCAATTAACAAAATTAAACAAACTATGGAAACAAACAACCGTGGTTTAATTATTGAAACTATGGGTAGAAAATGCTATGACATTGGCGTTGAATGCGCTATTTGTACTCGTGCCGATTTATTGGTTACAAAAAAACAAACTCCAATGAAAATAGTTAATAAGGTGCAAGAAATGGTTAAGGCGGAAAATAAGTCGCCACTTATAATTGTGCAAGAATATTTATTTGATATTAAACATCTTGCTTCTCTTTGCGAGGAAGCAACTGGTTTAGAGTTTAGGAGTTCGGTTGTTGGCTACTTGCAAAGGGGCGGTAATCCCTCTCCGCAAGAAATTATACGTGCGTCTCAAATGGGGGCAAGGGCAGTTTATTTACTTCAAAAAGAAAAATATAATAGGGCAATTGGCATTATTAATGGCGACGTTGTAGATGTGTCTTTAAAAACTGCTATTATAACACCTAATAACCCTGAAGATAATCTTATTAAACTTATTAACCACTGCTAAATTAAAAAATTTAAATTATTTTTATTATTAATTCATAAAAAAAAGATGACTTAATTAAAAGTCATCTTTTTTAGTTCTATAATCAACGCAGGCGAATAAAGCACAAACTTGTTTGTATTTTTGAGCCAAGGCAGATTTCAAATTATAAGTTTTTGCGTTAGCAAATAGTTTATGCTCAGCAAACTGTTATTTGTAAAAATAACGACTTATAATTTACCAAAGGGTTGGTACATTATTTACATAATGCCAATAGCCCGCTTGGTTAGTTTCACTAAAGTAATAAACTGGTTTGCTGTAGTTCCAACTATCGTCCAATGTTAAGCCGGTGCTACTAGTGCGCTCCATATAAATTGCAGTTAAACGTTTGCAACCATCGAAGGCATAATCGCCAATACTAGTTACGCTATCAGGTATAACAACGCTAGTTAAACTTATGCAACTAGAGAAGGCAAATTCACCAATACTAGTTACGCTATCAGGTATAACAACGCTTGTTAAACTTGTGCAACCTTGGAAGGCAGAATCCCCAATACTAGTTACGCTATCCCCAATAACAACGCTAGTTAAACTGTAGCAACCATTGAAGGCACCTGCGCCAATTTCTGTTACGCTATCACCAATTACAACGCTAGTTAAACTTGTGCAATCATAAAAGGCACTCACGCCAATACTAGTTACGCTATCAGGTATTACAACGCTAGTTAAACTTGTGCAATTATTGAAAGCTAATTCAGTAATACTTGTTACGCTATTTGGTATAACTATACTTTCAAGCCTTACACAATCGCCAAATATCGAATAAGGCAATTCTGTTATACCATTAGGTAAATCAATACCAGTTAAATTTTGGCATGCACCAAACGCAAGTAGCCCTAAGGTTGTTAACCCTTGTGGTAAACTTATGCTTGAAATTGCGTTTAGGGCAAATGCACCAACACCAATATAAGTAACTGTAGTTGGTATAGATATTTCAGTAATATTTTGCATATATGCAAAAGTTGTATCACCAATAGTTGTAATACCTTCAGTTACAACAACTTTTGTAATGTTGTATTGTAGTTCTTTTAAAGGGTTGTATGTTTCAAATGTTTCAAGGTTGTAACCATAATTTGCTGTTGGGCCAGTGCCTGCAATTACAAGCACGTATTCAGTAGCGCTACGTGTGTTCATTTGAGTAACGCCATTTTTTGGGAAGGCGTATGCGTATACGCTGCCATCTTGCGTTTCAGATACGTCAAGGCTCCAATCAGTTTCCACCTTTTTACCGTCTTCATAAAGGTAGGTTTCATTTGCTTCAATGTTCTTTTCAATGTAATAGCCTGTATTTACATTACCTAGCATACCTGTAAGGGTAGTATCAAGCGCCTCAATGTTTTCGTAAGTGTAGTTATCCTTTTGAATGGCTGCGGATTTTGATACAATATTTAATTTAATTTTACTTGTGTGGCCATTAAATATGTAACCACCAATTGCGTTTGGTAATGTTTCCTTAACCTTTATGTTTACATTAAGTTTAGCACCATTACCTTGAGTTTTTTCAGCAGTAAGGTCAAGCACATTGCTATCAGGCACAAATGTACCAGAAGGGGCTGAAATTGTAATTTCCAAATACTCCTCAAGCATGTTAAAAATTGGTGCGTTGTTGTAGTAAAATTCAACAGCAATGTCGGCTTTTGCAAAAATGTCAACAGTTCCCGCGTTGTAAAATTCAACGTCAGCCGAAAGTTCGTCACCAGGTAAGAGCCTAGTTAAAGCCCTTTCGGTTGGTGAATTTAAATTTTGCAATGCACCTGGTTCATTGCCCTCAGGCGCATTAATGCCAATTACAACTTTACCAAAACTAATAGCAGTGTTGCTTGTTTGTGTTTTAGTGTCAGTAAACCACGCAATGGTTGTAGGTAGTAAGAGTGCAAAAATAAGCGCGACCATAAGTACAACCGTAAGTGTAAATGACTTGTTGTTTTGCTTTTTGTTTGTCATTTTTTAATTTTTCTCCTTTAAATATATTTTTGTTTAGGGTGTTGTTTTTTATTCGCGCTCCGCGCAAAAATTCCCTTCTTACACATCTATTATACCCCCCCCCCTTTGGAAAAAAGCAAATAAAAATAAGGCTTTTTTAAAAAAAATTAAAAAATTTTTTAGGAATAAAAAAAACGGCTAAATTTAGCCATTTTTTAAGCAATATTTTTTTAAATTTTTTGTTTTTTTAAAATTTTTTTTATAATTTTTTTTAATTATTCGCTTTTTGATGATTTAATTTTAGCCCTTGACGATGTTTGCACTTCTGGCTTTGCACTAAAATCAATTGTTTTTGTTAAATTACAATAAAAAGCCATGCACTCATCAACCGCCTTTTTAAACGCCCTATCTTTTTTATAGTCATATTCTTCAAGTACCCTATCTAAAAGTTCATTTTGATAGTACGGATACTTTACATCACTTGTTGGCACTAAAGCCTTTATTTCAGCAAGGCGAGATGTATAATCTTTTGCAATTTTAGCGCCAATTTCAAATTGTTTATATGTTGTAAGCCTTTTATCTAAAAATTCTTTTAATGGTTTATTTAAAGCAGAAAACAAACCTTGCTGTGCATTAAAAACCTCAGTTTTTCGATTTAAAATATTTAATGGCACTTCACTTTTAGCACCTTTCCTAGTACCTTGAGGCACAACATTAAATTTTTGGAACATTTTTTCGTTAAAATCAAGGTCATTTATATCTTCATATGTATCCAAAACAACAGAGTTTGTATTTATATATTTTCCCGCACATTTTGATATATCTTCAGTAAGAAGCAAAGAACCCCTACTCATATTATTTTTAGGCACACCGTCCTGCACAATAATCATGAATGTAATTTGATTAAAATTGTTTAGTTCGGCGTTAGACTCCAAATACATATTTGTGTTAAAAGTCTTTTTAATAAATTTAGGCATGGCTTTAAGTTCTGCCAAAATGTCTTTAGTAGTTACATACTCGCCTTTTGCATTAAAGTCGCCAATTAAAAGGTTATTAATTATATCAATTTCCTGCACCTTTTTATAATATTCAATTTGAGCAGTTTCACTCATATAGCCATTTTCAAAATCTTTTCTAAGGTATCTAGCCATAACGCCTCCAAAATACAAAACATATTTCAATATTTATAATAACAAAAAAAAAGATAAAATGCAAAAATAATTTATCACAAAATTAATTTTAATAATTTTCTGTTTATTTTAGTTTTATCTTTTTAAATTGATTATATATATTTAATATAATGTATTAGAAGAATATATCATCGTCCTCAACAGGTTTTAAATCAATATGCTCAGCAGGCACTTCTTTAGGGGCTTCATTTGGCATTGGAATGCTATTTTCCAAACTTTGCGCCTCAGCATCCTGACTTAAGTTAACGAACGTTGTATGTTGTTTTAAGAACTTAAGCTTTATAGTGTCAGTTGCACCATTTCTGTGTTTTGCAACAATTAAATCAACAATATTTTGTTTTACAGCACCTTCGTCAGTTAAATAGTTATCAGGGTTATAAATAAACATAACAATATCCGCGTCTTGCTCAATAGCGCCCGATTCCCTTAAATCGGCAAGCATCGGCTTATGGTCTGTTCTCGCTTCAACACCACGAGATAATTGCGAAAGAAGTAAAATTGGCACATTTAATTCTTTAGCCGCAATTTTAAGGTTACGAGTAATATCAGAAATTTCTTGTTGACGATTATCTTTTCCACCTGATTTTGGCGAATTCATTAACTGCAAGTAGTCAATCATAATAAGGTCAAGACCCTTTTCCCTTTTTAATTTCCTACACTTTGCCAAAATATCCATATACGTTGTCATGGAGCTATCGTCAATATAAATTTGTGTATCACAAAGTTTCTTTTTAGCTTCCAACAGCGCTTGCCAGTCGTCTACACTCAAATCGCCTGAAAGACCCTTACTCATATCAACAAAAGCGGTAGAACATAAACACCTTTGAGCAATTTGCGCTTTAGGCATTTCCAAACTAAACACTGCACATTTTGCGCCACTATTTATTGCAGCGTTAGCCACTATATTCATAGTTAAGGAAGTTTTACCAACACCCGGACGAGCCGCAATTAAAATTAAATCGCCTTTTTGTAAGCCATTAGTTAACTTATCAAGCCTATAAAAGCCAGTTGGAATACCACGAAGGGCATCAGGGTTAACCGCAATGTCTTCAAACTTCTTTCTTACAACCTCTAATGGCTCACTAATATGAGTTAAATCCGACACATTTTGCTTATCACCAATATCGAAAATAATTTTTTCGGCTTTTTGTAAGGCCTCTTTATACTCATCCTCGCCATAGCCAATTTGAGCAATTTTTTCGCCAGCGTCAACTAAAGCCCTCATAACAAAACATTGTTTTACTATGTTTATGTAATAGTCAATATTGCTGGCGCTTGGTACAATTGTTGATAGCGTTGTCAAGTAGTCAATATCCCCTACTTCTGCAAGTTTACCCATTTTTTCAAGTTCACTTGTAAGAGTAATTAAATCAACAGGCTTATTACTTGCATATATTTTAACCATACACTCAAAAATAGTCCTATGAGACGCACTATAAAAGGCATCTTTTACAAGTTTGCTTGAAACCGTATTCATTGCGTTTTCGCTAATTAAAATACAACATAAAACTGCTTGCTCTGCTTCAAAACTATAAGGAAGTTTTCTGCCAATAACACTATTTTCTGCCATAAATCACTCCTAAACATATAATTTTAGTTATCTTTACACAAGGATACCACATTACAAAAAAAAATAAAAGAGTTTATCAAAAATAAAACAAACTCTTTTTTTTAATCTTAAATTAGGTCTGGGAAATGTTCATGTAAAAAGATTGCATATGAATTATCTTTTCTATTCCTTAAATCTTTCATTTCAATATCTTTTACAACAACACTTCTATTCTTTTGACGTTGTTCTGGGTCAATAGTATTATATCTGTTAACAATAATTTTGCCCTCTTTTTCAAGCCTTAACACTTCTTCATAAATATCTGGAATAAACTTAGGTTTTTGCACTTTTATTGGTTTTTCGCTTAAATAAACCCAAGGCATTTTTTCAAGTTTACATAAATTATATTCATCATTTTCTATTTCGTAAACATAGCCACTTTTGCCCTGATAAATTTTTTTAAGTTGATCTTCAAAAAATTCATCATAATACACTTCGCCATTTTTCCCAAACCTATAAGTATAAAACCCGCCTGGTCTTGCTATAGGATTGTATGCATAAATAACAGCCAAGGCTTCATGCGTTATAAAATAAACATATTCCTTTTCGTGATTTGATTGTTTAGGTAGTAATACTTCAATATTTCCTATTGGCGAACCATGATATAACTTCATAAAACACCCTCCACCTATTACTTTTTACCTTTTTTAAGGCGTGCTTCTTCTTTAAGCCTTTCACGTTGCTCGCGCTTAGCCTTATATAAAAATTCCTCAATAATAAAAACTATTGACACTACCGCGCAATACGCTAAAATTTGTAAAAAATTACTTAAATTATGCACTACAAAAAGTCCTAAAAGAACTAACACAGGAAAACAACATAAAAGTACTATAAAAAACCTTTTGTAAATACCAAGCATTTCTTTTTTATTATAAGAATTATTTGCCATAAATTTTCTCCTATTAAAAGCATACAAAAAAACCTGACAAAAGTCAAGTTTTTTATTTAATAGTTAATAAATTTAAGCTCCTTCTCTTTGAAGACGGTTTCTTTCTTTAGCTCTTAATTGATGGTCTAAAATAGTTTTTCTCATACGAATTGATTTTGGTGTAACTTCTAAAAGTTCATCATCGCCAATAAACTCTAAACTTTCTTCTAAACTTAGGTTTACTGGTGGAATTAGTCTTAGTGCCTCATCACTAGAGCTTGAACGAGTGTTTGATAAGTGCTTAGTTTTACAAACGTTAACAACAAGGTCTTCATTTTTAGGGTTACGCCCTACAATCATGCCTTCATAAACTGGAATACCTGCACCAATAAACAAATCGCCACGCTCTTGAGCGTTAAACAAGCCATAAACAACACTTTCGCCAGTTTCAAAAGCAATTAGTGAGCCATAGTTTCTACGTACCATATCCCCTTTATAAGGTTCATATCCCATAGGAACAGAGCTCATAACCCCTTCACCACAAGTGTCGGTTAAAAATTCTGATTTGTAACCAAATAAGCCACGAGAAGGCACTTTAAATTCCATTTTAATACGAGAACCGTGAGTTGTCATATCAACAAACTCGCCCTTACGCCTTCCCATTTTATCCATAACCGCACCCATACAGTTTTCAGGCACGTCTACCACAAGTTTATCAATTGGCTCATATCTTACACCATCTCTCATTTCATATAAAACGTGTGGCATAGATACTTGAAACTCATAGCCTTCACGCCTCATGTTTTCAATTAAAATTGATAAGTGCATTTCGCCCCTACCGCAAACACGGAATGCTTCGGTTGTTTCAGTATCAAAAACTTTTAAAGATAAATCCCTTTCAGCTTCTTTATAAAGCCTAGCCCTTAAATGACGGCTTGTTACAAACTTACCTTCTTTACCAGCAAAAGGAGAATCATTTACCCTAAATGTCATTTCAACACTAGGTTCACTTATTTTAACAAATGGAAGAGCTTCAACATTTTGGCTGTCGCAAATTGTGTCGCCAATTTTAGCATTAGCGCAGCCCGCAACACAAACTATATCACCAACCTCAACTTGTTCAACAGGCGCTTTTTTCATGCCTTGAAATTCATAAATGCTTACAGCCTTAAACCTTTCATCAGGTTTTTCATTATGATAGTTTGTAAGAGTTAAGTTTTGGTTTACGACAAGTTTTCCACGAGTAACTTTACCAATTGCAAGTTTACCAACATATTCATTTGGTTCAGTTGCAGAAATTAGCATTTGCAGTGTACCTGTTTCATCCCCTTGAGGCGCTGGAATATACTCAACGATTTTATCAAGGAGTGGCATAAAATTTGTGCCTAGTTCGTTTGCGTTTAAACTTGCAATACCATTTCTTGCTGACGCAAACACAAAAGGACTATCAAGTTGCTCATCATTTGCGTCTAAATCCATAAATAATTCCAAAACTTCATCTTGGACTTCTTTAATTCTAGCATCCGGTTTATCAATTTTATTTACAACAACAATAACTTTGTGGTTAAGTTCTAGCGCTTTTTCCAACACAAATCTTGTTTGTGGCATTGGGCCTTCGTAAGCATCAACTACAAGTAAAACTCCATCAACCATTTTTAAAACACGCTCTACCTCACCACCAAAATCCGCGTGGCCGGGAGTATCAACAATATTAATTTTAATACCATTATGCATTAGCGCGCAATTTTTAGAAAAAATAGTAATGCCTCTTTCCCTTTCAATATCGTCACTATCCATAACCCTATCTGCTACCGCTTGATTTTCACGAAAAACACCGCCTTGTTTTAAAAGTTCGTTAACTAGGCTGGTTTTACCATGGTCTACGTGAGCAATAATTGCAATATTTCTTATTTTTTCGTTTATCATTTTCCTTCTTCCTTCTTCTGTATTATTTTTATAAAAATAAATTTTCGCCAAATAAGTATACCACAATTTTTGAAAATTACAAGAACTTTTAAACTTTTTATAAAATAAAAAAATAAAGTGAAGCTTTAAAGTCACTTTATTTTTTAATTTTTTTACTTTTCACTTAAAAATTCAGGGTTTATTTTACTTTCGCAATGTTCCATATAGTAATCTGCAAGTAAAATTTTTTGACAAAAAGCAGGTTTTTTTTCTAATAACGCAACAACCGAGACGCCAAAAAAAATATCAATATTTGGAAGGCCTTTTAACCTTTCATTAGATTTACACCTATTTAAAATATATTTTGTAAGATATAAAAATTCGCTCTTTACGCTAAGAAGCATAATATTTGTCCCGCGAGTGTCCATATTGCCCGAACACACATATATAAATTCGTCATCATTTAATTTTGATAACTTTTTAATTATTTCTTTTTCAAGAAAATTTAAGCATAATATCCTGTTATCATTTTTAGCATATTCCCTTTCTAATACATCATTAATTGTCGTTAAAAAACAGGTATGCATATTGTCTAATTTTTTAGTATCCATAATTTTAGTCCCCTCATCTAAAAAAAATATACTATTTAAAATTATTTTTATCAAGGAAATTAAATTTTAAAAATATAAATTTAATGTTTGTTTTTAATTTTCGACATTTTTCACTTTTTTTTTATCCTTTTTCTTTTTAAAAAACACGATTAAATACATAATGCCGATTACAACAAGCGTTACAGCAATTGCCACCACATACCATAAATATTGATTAAAAGTTATAAAATAAACGCTTAAAGTATCTTTTATATGAGTATCAAAAACAAATTCATAAATATATATTGTATTAGAGTTTAAACCACTCAAACTATATTTATATTCATAGTCTCCATACAACCTATTATCATTAGATGAATAGTCAAAAACATAATTAATATCAAAACTATTAAGTTTTAATTGCATACTACTCACAATTTTTTCGTAATGATTATTTTTAAAAGTATTCAATGAAATTTGCGCACCCTTTTCACCAAAAGGATTATTTAAATAAATATAATACCTATTATATAGACCTACATTTTCTTTTTTATCATATAGTTTAGAACCATTTGTATCAGGCTTTATTCTATTATTAAATGAATAATATGCAATAATATTTAAATATCTTATTTTTATATAAATAAAATCGCCATCAATTTTAATTTCGCCCAAAACCATGAAGTTACCAAGTTTCTTTACTAAGACAAGATTTTCAAGTTCTTGTTTGTAGTTTTTCATATTTGCGTACACATCATTTAAGATTTCTTGGTTTTTAGTTGAGTTCAAATTTAAATTTGTAAGTCTTACGCCAATACATTCTTCAACTATAAGTGAGTTTTTATCCTTAATATCTTCATACCCCAAGCTTACTAATGCATAATAAATACTTGCGGTTGGATTTTCCCCCTGTGCCTTAATTAAGGTTTTAGGCTCAACACATGAAAAACCAATAACTAAAATAAGCAATAAAAAAATAGCCTTAAAATTAAAAATTTTTCTCATATGTAATATTATACATAAAAAATTTTAAAATTAAAACTATTTTTAGGTTTTATACTATAACAACTTTAATAAATTGCTTTTTACCTTTTTTAACTAATAAACTTTTATTTTCAAAAATATCTATAGTAATTTTTTGAGTAAAATTTATTGCTTTTTCCTTCCCCAAAGTAATTGCACCTTGCTCAACCATACGCCTTGCCTCACCTTTAGATGAGCATAAATTAGTTTTAACTAAAAGGTCGCATACATTAATGCCACTTTCAATATCAGAAAGTAAAAGTTCAACTTCTGGTGCATCATTTCCACCATCTGTAAATAAATTTTCACTCATTTCTTGAGCTTTTATTGCATCTTCTTCTCCACGAACAAACTTTGTTATTTCAAAGCAAAGTTTCTTTTTAGCAAGAACAATATCTTTTGCTATCATCTCGTCAATTTCAGTCATTGATAAGTCAGTAAATAAAGCAAACATCATCCTAACACAAGCATCAGGTGTTTGATAAATACCTTGATAAAAATCGTAAGCCGAAATTTTATCTTTATCTATCCAAATAGCACCTTTTTCAGTCTTGCCCATCTTTTTGCCCTCTGGTGTTAAAAGTAGTGGGTTTGTTGCACCAATAAGTTCAACATTTGTACCATTTGCAAAGTTGAGTTTCCTTTGAAGTTCAACGCCAGCTACAATATTACCCCATTGGTCGCCACCGCCATATTGAAGCGTACAACCATATTTTTTGTTTAAATATACAAAGTCATACGCTTGCATTAACATATATCCCATTTCAAAGAATGTTAAGCCACCACTTCTAAGCCTGTTTGCGTAAATTTCGTTAGAGAGCATATGGTTAACGTTAAAATGAACACCCACGTCTCTCATAAAATCTACATAATCGTAACTTTTAAACCAATCGGCATTGTTAACAATAATTGCTGGATTTTCACCTTCAAAATCTAAGAAAACGCTTAAAGATTTTTTAATTTTTTCAATATTTTTATCTAAATCTTCCCTTGAGAGCATTTTTCTCATTTCGCTTTTACCAGTAGGGTCGCCAATAGAAGCAGTCGCTCCACCCATTAAAAGCACAACCTTGTGGCCGGCTTTTTGAAACCTTCTTAAAATGCAGTAAGGAACGCAGTGTCCAATATGCAAACTATCCATTGTAGGGTCAGTTCCCTCATATAAAGTAATTGGCTTTCCACTTTCTAACCTTTTTTGAAGAGCCTCTTCATCCGTGCATTGATATAACAAACCACGCTCTTTTAAAACATTATATAAATTTTTATTAGTCATAAAAAACTCCTTTATTTATATATACTATGCAAAAAAATAAAAAACCCTCGCATAGCAATGTACTTAGTGCTGTGCAAGGGCGAACATACAAAATATAGTACTCCGCGGTACCACCTTACTTTTTTGAATTAATCATTCAAAAATCTTTAAAGTTTGATTTTGTTTTAGACTTATAAACTAAAAGTAAACTCCTAAACCTGTAAATATTATTTTAATGCTCACCTACCTTTCACCAACCGATAGTTCTCTTTTACCCTATTGCATTAAATTTTAAAAAGTTTAATCTACATTTACGTTTTTAATATAACATAAAATTTTCAAAAAATCAATTATTTTTTAACTATTTCTAATTTTTATTTTAAATTTTTATTGCTTCAACATTTTCAACAGCTTCATTAACAAGTTCTTCTATATTTAAATTGCTTTCTTCTTTTAAAACTTTTTCTAGTTTTGGTTTAATTATTGGATATTTAGGTAGGAAAACGGTACAACAATCTTCATAAGGTAAAATACTTGTATCAAAAGTGTTTATTTTTTTAGCGATTTCTATAATTTCTTCTTTATCTCGTGAAATTAAAGGTCTCATAACAGGCAAATATTCAATTGCGTTATTAGTAATTGTCATGCTTTCAATGGTTTGGCTAGCAACTTGCCCCAAGTTTTCACCTGTAATTAGACATTGACAGTCGTTTTGATTTGCTATTCTTTCCGATATTCTCATCATAAATCTACGCATTAAAGTTATCATATACTCTTCATTGCAGTTTTTATGAATTGCTTCCTGAATTTTGGTAAAAGGCACTACAAATAGTGTGTTTAGGTTTGTGTAAGGTTTAACAAGGCGCGCAAGGTCAATAACTTTTTGTTTTGCTTGCTCACTAGTGTATGGAAAGCTATGAAAGTGAATTGCCATAATTTCCATACCCCTTTTTGCCATTTCTACCGCGCATACTGGGCTATCTATACCACCACTAAGTAGCACTAACCCTTTGCTTGAAGTGCCAACAGGAAGACCGCCCAAAGCCTTCTTTTCGCCCATGTAAATATAAGTATAGCCATTTTCCCTAATGTCAATTTTAATAACTGTTTGTGGGTTTTTAACATCAACTTCTAAACCGGCATTGTTTTTTAATACTACTCCACCCATTTCACGACTTAAGTCCATACTATTTATTGGGAAGGTTTTATCTGCCCTAGTAGTATCAACCTTAAAAGTGCCAGTTAATTCAATATTTGAACAAAATTCCTTAACATTTTCATACGAAGTTTCTATCTCTGTGCCAATACAATACGAATGCACCCCAAATGTTTGCATAATTTTGTTTTCAATTTCTTCTAAATTACTTTCATCAAAATCGTGCACAATGTATCTGCTACCAGTGTGGGTCACTTTAGCAAGTTTATACATTTTATACTTTAA
>JAZOQJ010000037.1:0-2057 GCA_045655985.1 Clostridia bacterium
ATTAAAATGTAATATAAAATAAAAATGGAAGCGTATTTAAATATGGTTTGAAATTTTAAATAATATTTTTTTTGAATTAATGATTTCATATTTTAAATTTTACATTATATATAAATATATATCTGCAAAAATAAAGTCAAAAATTGTTAAACTTTAAAATGTATTGTCATTTTAGTTTTATTAATATTTGCTTTAGTTTTATAAAATCAATTTACTGCATAAAATACTTTATCCTAAAAAGGAGGAGTATATATGCAAAACTTAGAAGATACAACCAAAAAAAGTAAAATTGTACTAATAAATAAAAAAGAATTGTGTATTAATGGAGTAACAAAATTTGTAGGTTCTACACAAAATGCTGTTTCTTTGGTTTTGGATGGGGAAGATTTTGTTGTTGAGGGAGACAACCTTGTGGTATTGAATTTGGATACTGAAAAAGGCGAACTTTTGCTTTCAGGAGACGTCTTAAAAATGTCGTTTGAACAAAAAAACAATAAATTTTCGTTTAAAAAACTTTTTAATAGGTAATTTATGTTATACGAAACTTTATTTCATGCTAAAATATTTTTAAGCATTGTATATTTTGGTTTAATTTCAGGGCTTTTTTATGAAATTACACATCTTTTAAAACTCAAAAATAAAATAATTGTTTTTGTAAGCGATTTTGTGTTTATGCTTATTTATTCTGCTTTGTATATAGTAAGTGTAAATATTTTTTGCTATGGAGAATTTAGGTTTTTTACAATGCCAGCATTTTTATTAGGATTTTTAATTGAGCGAAAAACTATTGGCAAATTTGTTGCTTTATTTTTTTATATGATTTACAATAATGTTGTAAAACTTTTTAATAAAATTAAAAAACTTAAAATAGTTGTGGCTTTAAAACAAAAAATGTCTAATATTTATTTAAAAGTAAAAACTTTAATTTTAAATAAGAAAAAGAAAAAACAAAAATAAAAGGGTAAATGCATGAAAGAGTTATTTGAATCTAAAAACTTTTTAAAAACATTAATAATTTTAGGTGCTGTTTTTATAATAGTTGTGGTAGCGCAGTTTGTGTCTATTGGAGTTTTAAAACATAAACACAACTCTTTACAAAATGATATAGTAGCTTCGCTTAAAGATAAAGAGTATTATGAAGGGTTAAAAGAGCAAGCCGGGGACTCAACTTACGCAGAAAATTACGCAAAAGATGAACTAAATATGAAAAATCCTGACGAAAGCGTTTACAAAGGTAACTAAAATGCAATACAAAAGAACTACAAATAAAATTATTATTCAAAATAAATCTTGTTTTAATATTGCTCACATTTTAGAGTGTGGGCAAATTTTTAATTATGAAAAAATTGATAATTTTTACATAGTGTACTCAAAAAACAAAATTGCAAAAGTTTATGAATATGATAATTATGTTGAAATATGCACCAATGAGGTTGATTATTTTATTAACTTTTTTGATTTAAATACAAATTACTTAGAAATAAAACAAAGGCTTTTAAATAGATATCCTTTTTTAGATAAAGCAATTGATTTTGGATATGGTATAAGGATTTTAAAACAAGATACTCTTGAAATGATTATATCTTTTATTATTTCTGCAAATAATAATATCCCGAGGATTAAAAATTCCATAAAAAAACTTTGTGAAAATTATGGCACAAAAATGGACGGCTATTTTGCTTTTCCAACTTTAGAGGAACTATCAAAAATTACTGAAAATGAGTTTAGAAAATTGGGGCTTGGCTATCGCGCGCCGCAAATGGTAAAGGCTATTGAAACTTTAAAAAATATAGATTTAGAAAATCTTAAAAATCTTTCTTTTAAAGAGCAGGAAAAAACGCTACTTAACTTATCTGGCGTTGGCCCTAAGGTTAAAGATTGCATTATGCTTTTTGGTTTATCCAATAAAGAAGTTTTTCCTGTAGATACGTGGATTGAAAAAGTTTATAATAATTATTTTGCTAAAACAAAAGAAACAAACAGGTTAAAAATTCGCGAAAACTTAGTTAATGAATTCAAAGAGCTTTCAGGGTATGCACAGCAATATTTATTCTATT
>JAZOQJ010000038.1:0-12816 GCA_045655985.1 Clostridia bacterium
GGCCTCCGACTTCCATTAACAGTAGAAACAACTCGCATAATATTAACTTGTTCTCCTGTTAGTGCATCAATATAAACATAATACGTAAAATTGTTTTTGGTCGCAGTAAATTCATAGCATAATTTTTCAGTTCCATTATCAAGAGGAATTAAACATAGCCTATTACTTTTAACATCTAATTCTTGAGATACCTTTTTTAGCGCCTCACTCTCTGTAATAGATGCCTTCATTTCCTGTCTTTCGCAATGATTGTATGCATAAGTTTTCGCCTCCCAACCTACAATATCGCCAGTATCAGCACAAACTTTAACTTTTACCATTTCGGGATAAATTACCACATCATTGCAGGTTGTAGTTAAATTAACATATGCAACACCATTTACTTTAGTAGACCATACTGATTTTAGGTTCAAACCCATTTTTGTAGCAAACTCTTCAGCTTTTCCCTCTAAGGTTTTTAAGTCATAATTATCCTGTTTTGTAATACAAAAGCTGTTGTAATTTAATAACAATCCACCTTTTTTACTAATTTGAGCAAAACAATCTCTTTTTTTACTGTCTTTAAAAGTAAAATTATATGTTTCAAATTTTCCTTTATTTTCGTTTGAAGTAGTAATTTCACTTGCACCCTCAAACCAAGATTTTAACTTATCTCCTGCTTGCTGTTGAGATATAGTCTCACCGCTTAAACCCTTAATCTCTTTATTAACTAAACTATCAGAAAATGGTCCATCATAAATTAAGGTTGGATACTCAGTCCCTTGTTGTTTGAAGCCCTTAAATAAATTTGAAAAGGAATTAACTTTATCTATTTTTGATGTTTTTAAAATATTATATGAGCCGTCATTATTTGTATTAAATTCATTAAGTTTTGCTTGAACATATACACTAATAGTATAAAGTTCGTTTAACTTATCTATATTTTCCTGATTAAGTGATTTTCCATTATTTAATGTTTGATATAAAGAAAAACTATATCCTCCCATTTGATTTAAAAATTTGGTAGTCGTTTCAAGTGTTTCATTGTTTAAAGGTAAATGAGAAAGATTATTAACTGCTAAAGTACAGTTGTCGTTTATCTTTTTCATTTCATTTGCCTGAGATTTAGTATCATTAGTAACCAATACTTTAGAAAGGCTCATTTCAATATCATTAATATTATTTGACAGTTCGTAAAAAGACCTTTTATAAACATTTTCTAGACTTGCAGAATAGCTCGCCATAGTGCTAGCAGTTGACACGACTCCAACAGCAAGCACACCACACAACAAAGCAAGAACAACCACAACCGCAATGAAGCCATGCGTCTTTTTTGATTTATTTTTATTTTTCATTTTACCCCCTATAAATTAAATGAGTTTTTTGTTATTGATACCCCGTCTCAAAATATTTTCACCGTGAGACATAGTATCATTTATTGCAGTTTCATTACTATTTCAGTTATAATTCATTAATAACAAAACACATGATTACCTATTTCAACCGCTATTTCTCTAGAAAAAATCCATTGACTTGTTGCTGTACGTGGATTGTAGTAATAAAGGCATCCATAAGTTGGGTCCCACCCAGATAGAGCGTCTTCCGCCGCTTGATAAGATTCACTTGTTGGCTCTAAATCAAATTGACCATCATGAAGCGCTGTAAATGCCCATGGCTGATAAATAACTCCTTCAAGTGTATTAGGAAAGTCCGCACTATCAACCCTGTTTAAAACTACTGCGCCGACTGCCACTTGACCTGTATAAACCTCACCGCGCGCTTCAGAGTGAATAAGTTTTGCAAGTAAATATAAATTGTTATTTGCTTGTGCATTATTACTTACGCCAACGGCACACATAGTGCTTTCATCCAAAATACCTGTTGGAGTTAATCCAACGTCTTTTTGATAATTTTGTAAAGCAGTTTTTGTATCTTTATCAAACAAACCGTCTATTTCGCTATTAAAATAACCTAGTCCCTGCAATTTCGCTTGCAATATTTTTGTTTGAATAATATTGTAAGCTTTTGCTCCTTGCTTTTTAAAGGCTTCTTTCACAAAAACCGTTGTAAACACCAAAACAACACTTATAATAAAAACAAATAACAATTTCATGCATTGTGCTTGAAAATTTTTTAAATTCAATTCTTTTTTCATCATAATTATTAGTTTGTAAATATTTTTGTTTTATTCAATTAAATTAAAAAATATTTTATAATTCGGTTTTCATTAACCTGTATTGACATTTAATGTATAATTTGATATACTAATAACAATATTAATAAATATAAGAGGTTTTTATGAAAATTTATTTTATTAGGCATGGTTTAAATGCCGCTGCACAACTTGCAACTGGTCAACACAACGCTCCAATTACTTATTTAACTGAGGAAGGCAAAGCAGGTGTACAAGCATCGGCTTTAACATTAAAACAAACACTTGGCAATTACAATCCTGAACGTGTATATATTTATACACCTGGCCTTGTTAGAACTATGCAAACAACTGATATTGTTAGCGACACTTTAGGTGTGCCAGGATACAACTGCTATGTGGATGATTTTATTACTGGTCGTGATTATGGCGAAATCACAAGGATTAGTTTAGAGCAAGAAATTCCGGAAAGCGATATAAAAAAGCCTAAATTTATTTTATCGCATTTAGGATTAACAATGGAATATTTAAGGGCGCAAATGGGTAAAGCAAACAATGCTTTTATTGAGCCAAAATCTGATTTTGTTGAAAGAATTGACTTATTTATGGATAACCTATTTTTAAAACACAATGAGGAAGATATTGTTATCATTTCCGCAAACTCTGATATGTGGAACCACTTACGTAAAAGTGAGTATTTTAATTCCCCATTAGT
The DNA here is from genome assembly GCA_045655985.1 of Clostridia bacterium. GTDB lineage: Bacteria > Bacillota > Clostridia > Christensenellales > UBA1242 > JAZOQJ01. Next base: position 2,847 of record JAZOQJ010000038.1, read on the forward strand.
TGAATTTAGCACTAAAGAAAAATTAGCGCCTGCTGAATTTGCTTCTATTGATATTGATCCTAAAAAGATGCAAGAATATAGGACAAATGCAATGGCTATAATTGATGGTTTAAATTATGTACAAACCGATGAATTAGATGAAGGTCCAACAAAATAACTTAAAAAAAATAGGAGCTGAGTTACTCCTATTTTTTTTGTTTTTATAGTTATATTTTTGCTAAAGCACCACAATAGATGATTCATGAGATATGGTCTCATTATTGTTGCTAATTACATGTAATTACAGCGTTTTATGAACTGTGCCAAGACGCAGGAACATTTGCCATAGCCCTATGAGTTTTAAACCAATCGGTATCTTTTAAAACTGTATTATTATTTGAACATTTAACCACAACACCTTCAGGCAATGAACAAACAGCAATGTTGCCATTAAAAGATGTGTATATACTATTTTCATAATCTTCACACAACGTTGTTATATAAACTTCGGTTGTATAAGGTGCAATGTTTTCAATAAACTTTACTGTTGGAAATTGATTGACTGCATCATCAGTATATTCTGGACTACCCGCACAGCAACAAACACATACCTTTTTGGGCTGAATTTGCGCCATAAATTCAGCAGAAGAAGATGTTTTGCTACCATGATGACCAGCCTTATATAACTCGACTTGTTGAGGGGTTTTAAATACTTCGTTTAATTCAATTAAGGAGGCTTCGCCATCCTCTTCTAAATCACCTGTAAATACAAAACGCCTGTATTCATCATTTTCGCCCTTTTGATTAATCATACAGCAAACTGAGTAGTCATTTTCAGTTTTAGCGTCTTCCCTATAAAATTTTTGGTCTAAAATTTGTAGAGTAATTGTCCCCTCGTCATTTAAAGGTATAATACTTCTAGCACCTTCAGTACCACTGTAATTTTCGCCATTAGGTCCAGCATTTATTGCATCAAGCGCTGTAAACCACCTAGCGCCAGCTTCTCTTGCATCATTCCTATTTTCAATATAACGCTTATACATAGCACTATCAGTGTTTTCTGATTGAGCGAACTCAATAATAGTTCCTATTGTATAGTAATCAAATATATTTTGTATATTACTGCTTGTAGCAAAACCTGCGTAATGGTCTTGATGCGCGTGAGTTACAATTACATAATCTAAATCGCCTGTCACAAAATTATCTAAATACTTCTTAACCGTTGCAATACTGCTTGTTTTTGAACCGCAATCTATTAGAATATCCACATCCCCAACCTGAATATAAGTACAATCGCCTGTATATTTGTTGCCCAATTCTAAAAAATGAACCGTTAAGGAACTGTTAGTTAAAACTGCAGGTGTCACCACGCCTGTTCCGTAAGAATAATATGCGTCACTTGTTTGTATAAGTTTATCAGTATGCGGAAGTTTTATATAAGTAAACCCGCCAAATCCAAACACTAAGCCAATAACGCCTATAATTACATACAAAACAAAGCCTATAAGTCTTTTTTCTTTATTACTTCGTCTTCCCATAAAACTTCTCCTTAACCTGCATTAATGTTTTCTGATTGCTCAACAACATTTATAAGCCTAATTTTTTCTATAGTAAAAATTTTACCATATTTTATTGAATCCACAGAATATTTAATATAATAAGTTCCTATTTGAGTAGCTTCATACTCGTTTTCGCCAACGACATTCATATTTGTCTCTATTTTCACACTATTTGAAATATCTTGACCAAACTCTATAATCGTAACTTTAAATGCATCTTTATATGAGCCGACAATTTCGCCCCCTTGAGGTTTTGCCTTTAGCTCAATATAAACTTCCTGCGCGCCATTTAATACAAAGCAATCGTTACGGCAAACAATAAAATAGGCACCTATACCCATCCCTGCTGTAATTAAAAAAATAATTAGTGCCACAAATAAATTAATGGTTTTTACCGCACTTTTAACTTTGTTTTGATTTTTTTTAGTGTTTTTGTATGGTATAAAATTTTTATTAATATTTATGCTCGCTCTTTCGCTTTCAATTTTTGCAGAATTTTTTGGCATAAAAATACTCCTTTAAAAATTTAAACAAAACTTATTAAAACATATGTTTCGTTTTAGTATTTTAACAAAAAACACAAAAAAAGTGAAAGAATTTTTTAAATTCTTTCACTAATTTTTATATTAAATTAAAATTGATTTTCAGCAGAATAAACAGAATAGTCACCTTTAGGCAATTTATTTCTTGAAGGATAATTTTCGTTCATCCTTCTCATAAATTTGCCATAGTTATCAAAAAGCCTTTTTAGTTGATAAGCAGAAAGTTTATCTTGCAATTGGTAAATTTGCCTATCAGATACTACATAACAATCAACCTCATTGCTATTAAAAACAACAACACCATTTTTATTAAATGGATAAACTGTCACGTTTTTATCGCCATTAACATTTGTTGTAACTGTAACCGCCCTCATTAAAGTTTGCGCCCTTAATTTTGGGTCAGCAATCCTTTCAAGACCTGCAACTAAACCATTTGCTGCGAAAAAAGCCCTTAATTCGTTATCAGAAATTTGTTGAATAAATACTCCCATTTTTATTTCCCCCTATTTAAATCTATTAAGATTATACCATAAATAAGGGGTAGTGTCAATACCTATTTTTAAAGTTTTTTTGAGGGTAAAATTAATATTTTATTATTCCAGCCCCTACACATTAATTTTCCAAGCCTAATAAATAATCCGTTGTAACATTAAAAAATTTAGCAATAATTTTAAGTTGAGAACCTTTTACGTCTGCTTGACAATTTTCCCATCTACAAATACAAGAAGCGCCTATTTTTATTTCTTTAGCCAATCCATGAATAGACAACCCCTTTTCTTGTCTCAACCCCTTTAATCTTTCAGCAAAAATTTCCATATTATTCCTCCATACAAACATTATATCCCTTTCTCGGGATTTTTGCTTGACAATCCCTGTTTAGGGATGATATAATTACAATGTCAATTAATTGTCATAAAAAAATAAGGAGGAAATTTTATGTATAGCATTTTTTCTGAAAGGCTAAGAACTTTGCGCCTTGAAAGGAACTTAAGTCAAAAAGAACTTGCGAAAGAATTAGGCGTTAGTGTAAGTTCTATTGTCAGGTGGGAAAGTGGTGCTTTAACAAAAGCAAGAGCAAACCCAAATAAACCAAAAATTTTTAAAAATAAAAAATAGACATAAAAAAAGCACCAATAAGGTGCTTTTTTTATTATTCTTTTGAATCAGGGTCAGTATTATCATCTTTTTTTTGTTTTTCTTCAGTTTTAGAAGATGTTTCTACTCCCTCTTTATTTTCCCCGTTATTTTGTGTTTTTTGTTCTATTGTTTCGCCCTCTTGCACACTTTGGCTATTTAAAACATCTGTTTCTTCATTTACTTGTGTTTGATTTAGTAAGTTTTCAGGTATTTCATAACCATCACGCTTTAACGCTTCAATTGCCTTTTGAACAATTAAATTACCACGTTCTTTTTCACGTTTTAATTTTTCTTGTTTTTCTTTTTCTAAAAGGTCTCTTTCCTTTTTTTGTTTTGCACGCATTTTTTTAACGATGCTAGAGTTTGTCTTTTTATTCATAACAGCATCAACTTCTTCTGAGTAAATTGTTTCTTGTTTTAATAAAAGTTCAGCCATTTGATGTAAAATATCTATATTATCTGTTAGTAATTTTTTGGCTTTCTTATAATTATCAGCTAAAATTTTGCCAATTTCTTCGTCGATTATTTTTGCTGTTTCTTGGCTATAAGAAAGTGTTTGTTGATAGTCTTTACCAATAAATACTTCGCCATCTGTACTTAAGTTAATAAAGCCAAGACGTTCACTCATGCCAAACTCAGTAACCATTTTACGAGCCAATTTTGTTGCTTGTTGAATATCGTTAGATGCACCTGTTGAAATATCTTTAAAAATTATTTCCTCGGCTATACGACCACCCATGTACGAACAAATCATATCGTTTAATTTGCCAATTGTCATGTAGTTGTCATCAGTTTCAGGCCTGCTCATAGTATAGCCACCAGCCATACCACGAGGTATAATACTTACTTCATGAACAGCATCACAATTTGGTAATAATTTTTCTAGTATTGCGTGACCGCTTTCATGATAAGCAGTTATTTTTCTATCTCTTTCAGTTATAACACGGCTCTTTTTTTGAGGTCCCATCATAACTTTATTTGCAGCCTCATTAATATCGGTCATAGTAATTCTTGGTCTATTATCGCGACCTGCTAAAATTGCTGCTTCATTTAATAAATTTTCTAAATCAGCACCACTAAAACCAGCAGTGATACGAGCAATGTTTTCAAGTTTTACATCGTCACAGAAAGTTTTGTTTTTAGCATGAACTTTTAAAATTGCTTCTCTACCCTTAATATCTGGAAGATGAACATAAACTTGCCTATCAAACCTACCTGGTCTTAAAAGCGCTGGGTCAAGTACATCTGGCCTATTTGTTGCCGCAATAACAATAATGCCTGTTTGACTTTCAAAGCCATCCATTTCAACAAGTAGTTGGTTAAGAGTTTGCTCTCTTTCATCATTGCCACCACCAAGACCTGTTCCTCTTTGACGGCCAACTGCATCAATTTCATCAATAAATACAATACAAGGAGCATTCTTTTTTGCTTGGTCAAATAAATCACGTACCCTACTTGCACCAACACCCACGAACATTTCAACAAAATCAGAACCTGAAATTTGGAAGAAACTACAATTACTTTCCCCTGCAACTGCTTTTGCAATTAATGTTTTGCCTGTTCCTGGAGGGCCCACAAGTAGCACGCCTTTAGGTATACGAGCACCTAAATCGGTGTATTTTTTAGGATTTTTCAAAAAGTCAACAACTTCTTGAAGTTCAACTTTTTCTTCTTCAGCGCCTGCAACGTCACTAAAGCGTACTTTACTTTTTGTTTCAACTTTTGCTTTAGTCGTGCCAAAACCAATGGATTTATTATTAGCGCCCAATATAGAACGCATAATTAAAATTGCAAAAATAATAATTACTGCTATATATAAATATGGCATTAAATTAGCAAACCAACTTTCAGCAGGACTAATTGAATTATATGCAATAGTTAGTGCCTGCTTTTCTTGTTCTGTTAAAGTAGTATCTTCACTAACAGCTGTGTTAAAATCTTCAATAGTATCAATTAATTTATTTAAGTTATTTGTTTCAAAATAATAGTCTTCTCCATTGCCTTTTACAAAGTCGTCAAAACTATCAAATTTCACTTTAGAATTTTCTTGAACAACTATCCTAACATAATAGCCTTCAATAAAAATGTACTTTACCTGTTTTTCTTCAATTAAAGTAGTTACTTGTTGATAATTTGTAAGTTCTTTTCCCTTATTTGCATTTGATATAACATTATACGCAACAACAAATAAAACACAAATTAAAACTATAGCAATAAACGATTGTAAAAAGTTAGATTTCTTTTTTTTGTGCTTCATATTTTTGTTTTCATGATTCATATTCATTAAAATTTTCTCCTAAACAAAACCAAGTGTAACACACTTAATTAAAATATACAAACATTTTATTTAATTCTTTTTATTTTAATTATAAAAATTCCAATTTAACCATGAAAATGAGCAATTTTTACGATTTTTTCGTCAAAAATATATAAATTTTAATGATTTTGGGACAGAAAACACTCATTTTTTACCAATTTTTAAAAATTTTCAAACATTGAAAAACTGTAAAATTTTATCACAAGCAATGCTTGAAAGGGTTAAAATATCATTTATATTAATGCTATAAATTTTATTATTTTGCATATAAAATGTTTGACATAAAATATTATAATCTCCACACTCAAAATTTATGTTATTAATTAAACATTTACCTTTTTGAACATTAATTTCTTGCGACAAATAATCTACAGAATTATTCAGTTTTTGTAAGGCAGGAGTACAATCAACAATAACTATTTCATAACCTAAAAATTCTTTTTTAATTTGTTCAACATACATTTTGACTTTTGAAGTTGTTATGGGATTTTTTACCCCACCAAAAACATAATAGGGGAAATTTCTTTCTCTTAACTTATCGGCAACTAACGCCCCAAACGAATCAAATAATACGCTAGAATCACCTAAACATAAAAATATAAAATCTTTTTTCATGAACTGTATTTTTCACAATTTTAATTAAATACAAACACAAAAATTAAAATTATTAAAAAAACAAGTAATTAATATACCTCAGTTAAATTGCAAACAAAATAAAAAAGACTGAGTTTTATCAGCCTTTAAAGATTAAACATTAAATCTAAACAAGATTACATCGCCGTCTTCAACAACATAATCCTTGCCTTCCATACGCATTTTGCCAGCTTCTTTTGCCTTTACATAGCCACCACAAGATACAAGCGAATCAAAATCACAAACCTCTGCCTTAATAAAGCCTTTTTCAAAATCAGTATGAATTCTGCCAGCAGCGCGAGGAGCTTTATCGCCTTTATTTATTGTCCATGCCCTGACTTCTTTTTCGCCAGCAGTTAAAAACGAAATTAAGTTTAAAAGCCTATAACTTGATGTTACAAGTTTATCAAGGCCACTTTCTGTAATTCCTAATTCTTCATAAAACATTTGTTTTTCTTCGCCTGAAAGTTTTGTAAGTTCTTCTTCAATTTTTGCGCTTAAAACAATCACTTCAGCGTTTTCAAATTTAGCAACTTCTTCGACAACCTTTACATTTTTTAAATTTTGCGCATCGTGTATTTCATTTTCACTAATATTTGCGACATATATAATAGGCTTACTTGTAAGTAGGAAAAATGATTTTAACAACACTTTTTCCTCATCATTTAAATTTAGTGTTCTTAATGGTTGTTCTTTTTCTAAATGATCCATACACTTAGTTAAAAGTTCTAATTCGCTTTGAGCAGATTTATCGCCACCTTTTGCACTTTTTTGAGCCTTTTCAAGCCTTTTTTGCACGCTTTCAATATCTGCAAAAATAAGTTCTAAATTAATTGTTTCAATGTCTCTTTTAGGGTCTACGCTATCTTCAACGTGAATAATATTGTTGTTTTCAAAGCACCTTACAACGTGAACAATAGCATCAACTTCTCTAATATGACTTAAAAACTTATTACCAAGTCCCTCGCCTTTGCTTGCACCTTTAACAATGCCCGCAATATCAACAAACTCAATAATTGCTGGTGTAACCTTTTGTGTATTATAAAGTTTAGCAAGCGCATCAAGCCTTTTATCAGGAACAGCCACAACACCAACATTTGGTTCAATTGTACAAAAAGGATAGTTTTGCGCCTCCGCACCTGCTTCTGTAATAGCATTAAAAAGTGTGCTTTTACCCACATTTGGTAGTCCCACAACACCTAATTTCATTTTATTTACCTCATTTATAAAATTTTTCTTTTGTAGTATAACACGCGCACAAAAATTAATCAATAATTTATTTTTATTTAAGATGATTTTGTAAAAAATAATTTTTTATTAAAGGCGGTTAAAACACCCGCAAATTTAATGGGCTTTTTATTGACTTTTTTAAATGTTTGTTTTATAATTTTTAAGAAATTTATATGCAGAGATGTCAGAGCGGTTTAATGTGCGATCTTGGAAGGGTCGTGTGCCAAAAGCACCTAGGGTTCAAATCCCTATCTCTGCGCCAAAATTTAAAATTTTAAGCAGAGACTTGCATTGTCAAAGGCTTGAAAAGCCAGGTATTTGAACGGCGCGTTAAGCAAACTTGCCTAAATGGCAAGTTTGTAGCGACTGGCATGATAGCAAAGCGGAGCAAATCCCTATCTCTGCGCCAAAATAAAAAAAATTCAAACTATATGAAAGTTTGAATTTTTTTAATTATCTATATTTTATTATTCGGTTTTTAAATATTTCATTTCAATTTTATTAATTACACATTTAACTAAATAAAAAACACCTAAACCCACAATAGTTCCTAAAACAGCGCCCCCTAAAATATCAGTTGGATAATGCACACATAAAAACACTCTTGAAATCGCAATTAAACCTGCACCTATATAACTAAGTGACCCAACTTTACCAAACGATAAAGTTAAAATTATAGCGCTACAAAATGAAACAAACGTATGCCCACTTGGAAAGCTATATTCATCTGGAAATGTTAAATTAATAGATTTTATAAATTCTACAAGTTGAGCGTCTTGTGTGTAAGGCCTTGTTCTATTTATTACAGGCTTTAAAATTAAGTTATTCAAAACACCTGTTGCTATTACCCCGCACAAAACCAAAATTCCACACTTGCGGGTTTTTTTAAAAAATAAAAGTAGTATACCAAGAGCAATCCATACTATACCAGTATCCCCAAGAATTGTAATAAATTTAAACAAATAATTTATAAAATTAGAACCATGCAAATTTTGATTTATCCATATAAGAAAATCTAATTCCATGTACACCTCAAAGAATATTATTCACTCTTAACATTTTGATTACTTTTTGTACGTTCATCATTTTTCTTTTTTATAAAATGAACGGTTATTCTATAAATTAAAAATGCTATGATAAGAGCAATAAATATATATAAAATGATGTCTGTAAATGCTGGGAATATGTTGCATATTGTCATAATAATTATTCCGGCTACAAAATTGCCAATAGTAACGGTTACAATATTTTGCCAAAATTTAAGACCACATAATACGCCAAGGCAAGTTCCAGTGTAAACTCCAGTCCCAGGAAGCGGTATTGCAACAAATATGAAAACCGCAATAATTTTAATCCATAACTTTTTAGTGCTTGATTTTTTTTGGCCTTCCACTTCAACTTCTTCAGATTTCTTTTTTGCGCTTGAAGTAAAAAAATCTATAAAAGATTTAAAAAACTTTTTATCCTTAACCCAGTTATAAACAGGCTTAAATATAAGTGCTAATAGGATAGTTATTACAAAGCCACCCAAAACCGAATAAAGCATGGCAGGCCAAGCCTGTAAAGCATTCTCACCCCAAAACTTAGCGCTCATACCAAAAGGAATAGCTCCTTTAAGTTCAATTAAAGGAACTATGGCTATTAAAATTGTCGCCAAAATGGCATTATCTTTAAAAACTTCACTTAAAAAAGTGCTAATTGCTTCCGTCACAACCCTTCTCCTAAGTTAAAATTTAATATATAAAGAATATTAGGTCTTCTTCCATGCATAGCAGTGCAAATACAACAATTGGTATTATTATAGCCTTATTTATTTTTACACCTTCTATTTTTGGTGCTTTTTTAATCATTACAATAAATGCTGCAATGTATAAAGCAAGTCCTATAATGCCCATTTGATAAATCATGCTTAAATACATATTGTGAGGACTATTTACACTTACAATTGGCGCGCCCAATCCTCTACCAAAGAAAATAACTAGCGGATTATCAATCAAATACCTAATATAATCCACCCATAAATCATATCTTGACGTTGTTAAAATGTTTAAAAATTGTTTTAAATTCATGCCAGTGGTGTCAAGTTTCATAAATCTTCCAATATAACTTAACGCAACATCAAAAAACAATATCAATGCAATTACACAAACTATAGCAAAAACACCTAAAGTTAACCAACCTCTTTTTGAAAATTTTCTAGCATTCCAAAAAAACATAATTGCAAGAATTACACAATAAATCAATAAAAATGCCTTTGAAAAAGTTAAAAAACCTAAAACTGATAAAATAATAAAAGAAACAATTTCTTTATTAGAGTGATTTTTGCTTAAAATATAGTATGCAAGTACAGATAGACACATTTCACATATCATGCCTAAAACATTTGGATTATAAAATAACGCGCAAAATCTAAAATGGTCTTCTCCCATAAAAACAAGTGCAAAATTTTCTTTAAGATATGGAATCCAAATACCTAAAATAGAAAATAAGCTTGCTATTACCAAACTATAAGTAATAACACTAATGTTATACTTTAACCTAAATTCTTGTGGGAAATTTAAACATAAAAAAAC
>JAZOQJ010000039.1:0-2292 GCA_045655985.1 Clostridia bacterium
TTAAATTTTGTTAGGTAGTGCGAAGGCATATACTAATATACTAGGTGTATACTACAAGGCATAGTATAATTAAACAAATTTAAAGGAGAAAAACGAATGAAAATTAAAAAAATTTTACCTGTTTTAGCGCTAATTTTGGCACTCCCCCTATGCTTACTATCAGGATGCGTAGGCGCTACAAAACACGAAGCGTCAAGCACTTGGGCGCATGACACAGACTTTCACTGGCATACTTGCGTATGCGAAAAAAGCGATTGCACTCAAAAATATGATTTAGCAGCTCACACTTGGATTGATGGAATGACCAATGAAACCCTTACCCAAACAACCACAAATCAAGCATGCACATGTGGTGCAACAAATCAAAAAATTACTCAAACTGAAGAACAAATGTATCAAATGTTTCTAACTATTTATGCAAAATATGCTAATACTGATCTTGATAAAATTAATTCTTACACACTAACTGGAGAAAGTGACGTAAGGACATTAAATACTGAAACATATGAATATTTAATTGTAGCATCAAATGGCAATATTAGATTTGTAAAAAAATTAGACACAGTATATGTGTATTATTTAATAACTTACACTGGTGAAATATCTACAGAAACTTTAACAGAACAAAAAGCTAAAGAGCACTTTGGATTAGTTGCCAACGACCTTGCCATATTTCCACCAACTTTAGATGCATTTAAAACTCAAGTTGGTAACGACATTGAAGTTACACTTACAAAAACTAATGGTATATATGAATTTGCTGCAACCACTGAAAATGCTGCAACAGTATTTACTTTTAATGAAACAAGTTTACTAACATTCACTCAATCTTATAATTCAACTACCTATACTCAAAGTTTTACTGATGGATTTAACGAAACTTTATTTAACCAATATGTGAACAATTACATAACTGAATAAAAAAATAACTTAATTGCCTTGTAAATAAAAAAACTCAACCATTTTAGGTTGAGTTTTTTTATTAATTTACTAATTAATTTTATTTAAAAGATAGTTGTAAAACATCGTTTTGCCAATAAGCGTATTTAACAAATTACTTTTTAGGTAGAATTTTTTCTTTACCGCCCATATATGATTGTAATACTTTTGGAATAAGAATTGAGCCATCTTCTTGATAGTTGTTTTCAACTAAGGCAATTAGGCCACGTGGGCTTGCCAAAACGGTGTTGTTAAGAGTATTTACAAAATAGTTACCGTCCCTGCCTTTTGCACGAATATTTAGCCTTCTTGCTTGTGCTTCGCCAAGAGTTGAACATGAACCAACTTCAAAGTATTTTTGTTGCCTTGGGCTCCAAGCTTCAATGTCGCAAGACTTAACTTTTAAATCAGCAAGATCCCCCGAACAACAATCAAGTTGCCTTACTGGAATATCCATGTTTCTAAATACTTCAACAGTGTATTTCCACATTTTGTTGTACCAATCCATTGCTTCTTCTTGCTTACACAAAACAATCATTTCTTGTTTTTCGAATTGGTGAACACGATATAGCCCTCTTTCCTCTAAACCATGGGCGCCACCTTCTTTCCTAAAGCATGGGCTGTATGATGTCATGCAAATTGGCAGTTCTTCTTCCTTAATAATTTGGTCCTTAAACTTACCAATCATAGAGTGTTCACTTGTACCAATTAGATATAAATCCTCACCCTCTATTTTATACATCATAGCGTCCATTTCAGCAAAACTCATAACGCCAGTAACAACGTCAGCCCTAATCATAAATGGTGGAATTGCATAAATAAAGCCTTTATCAATCATATAGTCTCTAGCATAAGCAATCATTGCTTCATGAAGACGCGCTACATCACCTAAAAGATAATAAAAGCCATTACCACTTGTCCTACCTGCACTTTCCTTATCTAAACCGCAAACACTTTCAAAAATATCCGCGTTATATGGAATTGGGTAATTTGGAACAACAGGCTCGCCAAAACGTTCAACTTCCACATTAAATTCATCATTTTCGCCAATAGGGACACTAGCGTCGATAATATTAGGTATTGCCATCATTTTTTGCTTTACAAGCGCGCTAATTTCTTCTTGTTCTTTTTCAACAACCGCTAATCTTTCAGCACCTGCTTTAACCTGAGCTTTAACTTTTTCAGCCTCAGCAATGTTTTTTGCTTTCATTAAAGCGCCTACTTGTTGACTTAACGTGTTGCGCTGAGCCCTTAAATCATCACCCTCTTTTTTAAGTTCACGATTTTTAACGTCAAGTTCCAAAATTTCATCTACTAAACCTAGTTTGTGATGTTGAAATTTCTTTTTAATGT
>JAZOQJ010000040.1:0-3794 GCA_045655985.1 Clostridia bacterium
ATTATGATAATATTTTTATATGAAAAAAATTAAATCACTTAGTAATTTTGAAACGCTGTCAACCTATAATTTTGTGGAAAACAAAAACAAACATGATAAAGAAAAAGATTTAAATAAAAAAGACGTTGTTTTTTCAGCGCAAACTATTTCGGCAATAAGTATAAAAAGCCCCACTACAATTGAGGAAATTAATAGCATTTTTAAAAATGTGCAAGATGGCGAGCCTGTTATTATTGATTTAACATATAAAAAAAGCACGCTTACTCAAAAGGTGCTGAACTATTTAAATGGTGGTGTGTTTGCTTTAAACGGAAATATTTATAAACTTGTTGAAAATGTTTATATTATTTTGCCTCAGGGTATAAACATAAATTTAAACAATTAAAAAAACCCTACATTGTAGGGCTTTTTGTTATTATTCTTCTTGACATTTTGGGCAAGAACCTTTAAAGAAAAGTTCATAACCATCAATGTTGTAGCCTAGTAATGTTTTTGGTTGAACAATAGGGTAATTAAAGTTAACGTCTTGAATTTTATTGCATTTTGAACATACAACGTGAATGTGTTTTTGTGTATTTGTTTCATATCTAATTTCGTCAGTTATGCAAACACGAGCAACAATGCCATCGTCAACATATTTTGCTAAGTTTCTGTACATAGTGGCTCTTGAAAAATTAGGATGAGATTTTTGAATATATTTCCATAGTTGTTCAGCAGTAGGGTGGTCTAAATGTCTAAATGCTTCAAGAATAATCATCTTTTGTTCAGTAATTCTTTTTTCCATGGTAGTTCCTCTCTAAAATAATCGTTTAAATTATATAATCTTAAAAATACTTTGTCAAGAAAATTTAAATATTTTATGAGATTTGGTATCATTTTTTTGAAATCAATCTCAATAACACTTATTTTAGCGCTAATTTACTTAAATTTTGCTTATTGTTAAAAGATTAGTTCCGTCAGTCATATTAGGTACTCCTGCGGTTTGAACTATAGTATCACCTTTTTGAGCAAAGCCATATTTTTTAGCCTTTTGTTTAGCAGAATTTAGCATATTTGCAACGCTATCATGCTTTTTATCAAGAACGGAATACGTGTTGTGTAAAAGTGATAATTTATACATTACATATTTATTAGGGGTAAGTGCTAAAATAGGGCACTCTGGCTTAAACCTAGATATTTGTTTTGCGCTGTTTCCGGATGTGGTTACTACTGCTATTAAACCTGCGTTTAAACTATTAGCAAGGGCTGTTGCAGAGTATCCTATAGCCTCGGTAGGATTTAAAGAGTAATCATTTTGAACAAGAGTGCTTTTTAAATGATACTCGCTTTCCATTGCTATTTTACTCATAACTTCAACTGCTTCAACAGGGTATGCGCCAACAGTTGTTTCGCCTGAAAGCATAATGGCAGAAGTGCCTTCCTGTACTGCGTTTGCAATGTCTGAAATTTCTGCACGAGTTGGCCTTGGAGAATTTATCATGCTTTCAAGCATTTGTGTAGCGGTTATCGAAATTTTGCCTTTTTCTGAGCATTTAGAAATAAGAGTTTTTTGTATAAAAGGTAACTCTTCATAATTTATTTCAACACCAAGGTCACCACGAGCAACCATAATTCCGTCGCTTTCTTCAATTATTTCGTCCATATTTAAAACGCCACGCTTACTTTCTATTTTAGAAATTATCAAAGGCATTTTATCAGAAAAAGTTTTAATGTATTCTTTAACGCAAATTACATCTTGAGCGCAGTTAACAAAAGACAGAGCTAAAATTTCAGCATCTTCCTGTACGCCAAATTTAATATCTTTTTTATCTTGCTCGCTTAAATAATCCATATTTAAGTTAACATCAGGCAAGTTTATGCTTTTGTTATTTGAAAGTTCGCCTCCGTGAACAACACGGCATAAAACGTTGTCAGGGTTTATTTTTTTTACAGCAAGTTCAATTAAGCCATCGTTTAAAAGAATTCTGTCACTAACATCTAAAAGTGAAACAAAATTTTTGTAATTTACATAAACCTTATTATTGGTACCTAAGCATTTTTTAGTGGTTAATGTAAAGTCTTTACCCTCTTTTAAAATTGTACTGCCGTCCTGAAATTCGCCAATTCTAATTTCAGGGCCTTTAGTATCAATCATAAGTCCTATTGGCTGATTTAATTCTTCACGAGCCTTTTTAACTAAGTTTATATTTTGCCTGTGGCTATCGTGAGTGCCGTGCGACATGTTAAACCTTGCAACATTCATGCCTTTTAAAATCATGTCTTTAATGCATGAAATGTTATTAGAACTTGGTCCTATAGTGCAAACAACTTTTGTTTTTTTCATAAATTAGCTCCTAAATTATTTTTAACAAATTTTTTATGATTAAGCGATAAAGCCCGAATATTAACCTTTTTAACCGTGTAAAGTGTATATATATCATAGATATGATACTCCAAAATCGGCGAAAGTACAAATAATATTTATTTAAGCGTTCAAAAAAAATAAAAAAATATGAAATTTAAGCCAAATTTAAGCCGTTTTTTTGCCATAAAAAATATGTAAAAAACCAGCAAAAAAATAAAAAAGGGGTATTGACATAGGCACAAAAATAATGTATAATACAATAAATAAAAAAGGGGAATTTATTATGGAACAACAAAATGTTAAAAAAACAAATCCTTGGGTTGTTGCGTTAATATTCATCGTTTCAGCTGTAGTTGTTTTTTCTACAGTCTTTTTGGTGCTATATTTAACTAGCGATTATAAAAACATAAAAGCAAAATGCACTAAATATTATGTAAACGTTGGCGAAAGTATTGAGCTTGACCTTGAATTTACTAACGTAACCGTTCAGGATTATGAAATTGTGTCAAGTGACCCATCAATTGCAGCATATAATGCGTCTACTGGTTTAGTTGATGGTATATCTGGTGGTCAAGTTGCAATTGTTATTGATGCAAAAATTCCAAACTTTACAAAAATTGCATTAACTGTTACAGTTTGTGATGGCTTAACTCCTGAAACTGCATATTTAATTGATAGTAGGGAGGATTTATTAAGTTTAAATAGCGACCAAGCTATGCTTAATAAACACTACAAACTTATAAAAGATGTTGACTTACTTAATGAGGAGTGGACACCTATTGGGTTTATAAACGACAAATATTATGATTATAATGGTGTGTTTAACTTTGATGGGTTTACAATTCAAAATGTTAAAATAACAACTCCTTATGAATATTCTGGCTTATTTGCAAAAATTGGTACAGATGCTTATATTGATAATTTAAATTTAAAAAATGTATCAATTGAAAATAGTTCTATTAATGGGAGTACATTATCAACAACAGGTAGTTTTGCAGGTTTAAATAACGGCAAGGTTAAAAACGTATATGTAACTGATAGCACTTTAAGTCATGTTACTACTGCAGGGCAGGAAGTTATTATTGGTGGTGTTGTTGGTTTTAATACAGGTATTATATCTCAAGTTAGTTTTGAAAATTCAACTATTAGGTCAAATGGCTATGCTGGTGGTATTGCAGGTGTAAATTCATCTGTAAATAATACATTAGCTACTATTAAGCAAGCAAGTGTTGAGGCTTCAATTTATGGCGCATCTTACGTAGGTGGCGTTGTTGGTTTATCTCAAGGCGCTATTGTTGCTGATAGCTTTTCTGGCAAAACTACAACTTTAACAGCAACTACAACAAGTGCTAAAGTTGGTGGTGTTGCGGGCAATGTTATGTATGGTTTAATTAGTTCAAATGTTGCTGATTCTTTGGTAATTAACTGTTATACTGCAGCGTCATTTGGT
>JAZOQJ010000041.1:0-4256 GCA_045655985.1 Clostridia bacterium
ATCTTTTTTATTACCATAATACTGGTGTTACGCCATCGCTGTCATAATGCCAGTAGCCACTTTGAGCGGTTTCGCTGTAATAGTAAACTGGTCTATTACTGTTCCATCCATTTGTTAAAGTTAATTCACTGCTATCAGAATGTTCCATATAAACAGTTAATTTATTACATCTTGTGAATATTGAAGAACTAATTTTTTTTATATTTTTAGGTATTATTATTGTTTTAAGTGAATAACAATCACAGAATGCTGAAGAAGAAATACTTGTTGCTGTGCTTGGTATGATAACAACTTCTAAGTTATAGGCACCATAAAAGCCTTGCACGGTTGTCATACTTTCTGGTAAGGTTACACTAGTTAAACCAGAGTCTTCGAATGACCCACTTGAAATATTCGTCAGTGTATTAGGTAAATCTATTGTTTTTAAAGCAGAACATGAGCGAAAAACTTGAGAACCTATAGTTTTTAAATTTGATGGTAAATGAATAGTTGATAGTTGTTTACAACTATAAAATGTACTACTGTTAAGAGTGGTAATATAATCAGACAAGGTTACAGAGGTTAATGAACTACAACCACTAAACACACTTTGTCCCATAGAGGTCACGCTATTTGGAACAACCATTGTTACTAAACCAGAGTTGTTTCCAAAAGCCCAGTCTTCTATAGTTGTAATATTTTCAGGTATTATTATTTGATTGTTATTAGTGTTGCCGCTAAAAGCGCTTTTTCCGATTATTGAAACATTGTTGGGAATAACTGATGTTGAGCAGCCTCTAAAAAATTTATTTGTTGCATTTTCAATAATAAAATTATTATTTACGCTATGATATGTAGGGTTACCTTCTTCAACAACTATTTTTTTAATATTGCTTGCACCACTAATAAATGATGGTTCAAGAGTTGTAACACTTTTTGGAATAAAAATTTCAGTAAGGCCTGTACAATTGGCGAAAGCACTGCTATCAATACTGGTTACGTTATTAGGAATAGATATGTTTGTAAGGCCTGTACAATTGGCGAAAGTACTGCTACCAATACTGGTTACGTTATTAGGAATAGATATGTTTGTAAGGTTTGGGCAATTTGCAAAAGAGCTATAACCAATACTAGTAACGCTATCTGGTATATTTATACTAGATAAGTTAGTACAATAACCAAAAGATCCAGGTCCAATACTTGTTAAATTACTAGGTAATTCAATGGTTGTTAAACTTTTACATTGCTGAAAAGCATAACTTCCAATTGTAGTAACACTTTCTGGTAGTTTAACTGAAGTTAAGTTGCTGCAACTATAAAAGGCGTAATTACCAATGTTAGTAATGCCATCTTCAACCTCTGTTTCAGTTATATTTGTACGTGCGTCTTTCCAAGGTTGAGTTGATGAACTATAGTCGTTCATACTGCCTTCACCAACAACTGCTAAAAGTGTTTTTTCGCCATCAAGTTCAGCAACAAAGGCATAAGCCTCGCTATCTGAAGAAGATGATGTAACATTATAATAGCTTGTTGTTTGAATTGGTGTTGTACCCACCATTAGGGTAGGTGTTCCGTTCACAAATCCTAAAGTATATTCAATAGGCATTAATTCTTGAATAAGTGTTGAAAGCTCTGTTGTAGCATTGTCAATAGTAGTATTATCTTTTTGAATAGTTGCCATTTGAATGTCAATTTGAAGTTGTAATTTAGTGCCTTGTGGTGCGCCATTTAAAACATATGTATTTGTGCCGTCTGTAACTGAGTTAGGTAAGGTACGAGCAAATTCTAAAACTCCAGTAACAATTTTTCCATTGCCTATAGTTTCAGTTTCGTCTAAAACAAAAATTTGATTTAGTTCGCTGCCATTTTCATAAAAAGTTGGTGTAATTACCGAACTAATATCTGATACCCTTAAGTAAGGCTGAGTAACTGGGTCGGTATCATCAAATAAAAGAGGGGTAATATCTGTATCGTTATAAAGAACTTTTACATCGTAATAAATTTTAGCATACGAATCAACACTCCCAGCGTTATATACTTCAAAACTTAAATTAATAATATCACCGGGTAAAATATAATTAATATTTCTTATACTCGAATTAGTGTTGGTTAAGGTAATAGTATCACTTGTTCCAATTGCAACCGAACCAAAATTCATTTGTGTTGTAGATGACTTTGTTTTTTCAGCAGTAAACCAAGCAATTGCTGTTGGAAGAGTTAATGCTAAAATTAATGATATCATAAAAATTACAGTTAATGTAAATGATAAATTATTTTTCTTTTTAGTAGTCATATTTTCTCCTAAATATATTTTATATTAAATGAACTTAATTATAAATAAAATTCATATTTAACATAATATCATATTTTTTATAATAAACAAAAAATAAAATCATATTTAAATAAAAAATTATTTAAGTTATTTCATTTAATTTAAATATATTTACAAATAAACAATTTTGTGGTATTATTAAATTAAATTAGATAAAAATGAAGGTGATTATGAACTTTAAATCGGGATTTGTAACAATTTTAGGTAAACCAAATGTGGGTAAAAGTACCCTTTTAAATAAGTTATTAAGGCAAAAAGTAAGTATTGTTTCCCCTAAAGCGCAAACAACTCGTAATAAAATTACGGGAATTTTAAATAATAAAGATTATCAAATAGTGTTTACCGATACTCCGGGCATACATAAAAGTAAAAATGAACTTGACGCCTTTATGCAAAAATCTATTGATGTAGCAAAAAAGGACGTTGATATTATTTTATACCTTATAGATGCTACAAAAAAATTGGATAGCGATGAAATAAAAGAAATTGAAAAATACGCACAAAAAAGTACACTTATATTGGCAGTTAATAAAACTGATGATATAAAGTACGAAAAACTTTTTGAATATTTGGCAAAATTGAACACTATTAACGGCGTTAAGGAAATTTTACCTATAAGCGCAGTAAAAGGTACTAATTTGGATGAACTTTTAAACGTTTTGCTTAAAAATTTACAAGACGGACCTAAATATTTTGATGATACTCAAATTACTGACGTTTCTGAAAAATTCTTAGCAAGCGAAATTATAAGGGAAAAGGCGTTGTGGCTAATTCAGGAAGAAATACCTCATGGAATAGCAGTGCAGATAGATGTTTTTGATGAAGAAGAAAATTTAAATAAAATTTCAGCTACAATTTTTGTGGAAAAGGAAAGTCATAAAAAAATAGTTATTGGAAATAGTGGCTCTATGCTTAAAAAAATTGGCGAGGCTGCCCGCAAAGAAATTGAACACGTGCTAAATAAAAAAGCATTTTTAGAACTGTGGGTAAAAGTTAAACAAAATTGGAGAGACAGTGATATTTTAGTTAACAACCTAGGCTACAATAAAAAAGATTTAGATAATTAAAAAAAAGAAAGCTTTATCGCTTTCTTTTTTTTTATGTTAAATTTCTTAATAAGCTATATAATTATTCACCTTTGTAAGGTAAAATAGCCATATTTCTTGCTCTTTTAATAGCTTTAGTAAGTTCTCTTTGGTGTTTAGCGCAAACGCCTGTTTGACGGCTTGGTAAAATTTTACCTTTTTCTGTAATATATCTTCTAAGTTTTGCAGCGTCTTTCCAATCAATAACATTGTTTTTGTCAGCGCAGAAAGCACAAACTTTCTTTCTTTGAGGTCTTACTTTTCTAGTTTTTTCTTCTTCTTCAAGAACAACTTTTTTAGTTTCAGCCATGTTGGTTTTCCTCCTATTTAAAAATTATAGTTAAGGCATTAGCCTTTGTTTTTTATTAGAATGGTAATTGATCGTCTTCAATAGGTTGAAGTTTTGTTGTGGCTACAGGTTTAACGCCAGTGTCTTCAGTAAATTCCATACCGCCGTCAGCAGGTTTAGTGCCAACAAACTCAACTTCGTCAGCAACAACTTCAGTTACAAACCTTTTAGTACCGTCTTGTGCATCAAAAGTCCTAGATTGAATAGAACCAATAATAGCAGCTTTGCTACCTTTTTTTAGATATTTGTAACAATTTTCGCCTAAAGTTCTCCAAGCAACGATGTTAACAAAGTCAGTTTCTCTTTCGCCTTCAGCGTTAGTAAACCTTCTTGAAATAGCAACTGAGAAACGACAAACTGAAACACCGCTAGTTGTTGTAGAAATTTCAGGGTCCCTAGTTAAATTACCAATTAAAAATGCTCTGTTCATATAATATGTTCCTTAAATTAAATTTTTAAGTTTGATTACTTTTTAAAGTCGGATCGTAGCCATGTCGTTCTGTGAGCCAAG